>NZ_NOXV01000299.1 GCF_002251835.1 Flavobacterium cyanobacteriorum | reverse complement strand
TTTATTGATTTTTAATCAATTATATTTTTTGTCGTGTACTAAAAATTCATTAATTATTCCTAATCTTTGCATTTCAACAAATTTCCATGACCAACATACAATACATTTCCTCACACGTTACCGCGCCGGCCAAAAGCATTGAGGCAACCCTGCAGCTCCTGGCCGAAGACTGCACCATACCCTTTATAGCCCGCTACCGCAAGGACCGCACCGGCAACCTTGATGAGGTGGTGATAGAGCAGATAGCCAAGCTAAACCAGGCATTTGAGGCCGTGGTAAAACGAAAGGAAGCCATACTGAAAAGCATTGACGAGCAGGGTGCCCTCTCCCCTGACCTGGCCGAAAAGATAAACCGCAGCTTCGACCTTAACGAGTTGGAAGACCTGTACCTGCCCTATAAAAAACGCAAGAAGACCAAAGCCGACACCGCCCGCGAGAACGGGCTGGAGCCATTGGCCAAAATAATAATGGCACAAAATGCCGATGATGTTGATTTTATAGCTTCCAGATACCTGAATGATAAGGTGGCCAATGAAGATGAGGCTTTACAGGGCGCACGCGATATTATTGCCGAATGGATAAACGAGAACGTGTATATACGTAAAAGCCTGCGGAAAATTTTCGGCCGAAAAGCGGCCATTTCCACAAAACAAACCAAGAGCGCCGACACGGAAAAAGCCCGCAAATTTGAGCAGTACCTGGACTGGAGCGAGAACCTTGCCAAGGCGCCTTCTCACCGCCTGCTGGCTATGCTGCGTGCCGAGAACGAAGGCATCATAAAACTGAAAATAGAGATTGATAATGATGAGGCGCTTGACTTTATGGAGCAGAACGTCATAAAGAACAACCGCGATACGGCACAACACCTTACCCTTGCCATAGCCGACAGCTATAAGCGCCTGCTGGCTCCGGCTATAAGCAACGAGGTGCTACAGGAAGCCAAAGCCAAAGCCGATGCGGTTGCCATACAGGTTTTTGCGGCCAACCTTCAGCAACTGCTGCTGGCTCCGCCGCTGGGCGAAAAGCGTATTTTAGCTATTGACCCGGGTTTCCGTACAGGCTGTAAAGTAGTGTGCCTGGACGAGAAAGGGGATCTGCTGTACAACGAAACCATTTTTCCGCATGCGCCGCAGAATGAAACTGCCATTGCTATGAAAAAGATACGTTCTATGGTTAATGCCTATAAAATTGATGCTATTTCTATTGGCAACGGAACCGCCAGCCGCGAAACAGAGTTCTTTATCAAGAAGATAGCTTTTGATAAGCCGGTGCAGGTTTTTGTAGTGAGCGAGGCGGGGGCATCGGTATATTCTGCTTCAAAAATTGCAAGGGATGAGTTCCCCAGCTATGACGTTACGGTGCGTGGCGCGGTTTCTATAGGCCGCAGGCTGAGTGACCCGCTTGCCGAATTGGTAAAAATAGACCCGAAAGCCATAGGGGTAGGGCAGTACCAGCACGATGTGGACCAGTCGCTGCTTAAAGACGAGCTTGATACGGTGGTGATGCGCTGCGTGAACAGCGTAGGCGTAAACATCAACACGGCCAGTAAGTCGTTGTTAGGCTATGTGTCGGGCATAGGGGAGAAGCTGGCCGAAAACATTGTGGCCTACCGCAGCGAAAATGGCCCATTTGAAGACCGCAGGCAGCTGAAGAGAGTCGCCAGGCTGGGGGAGAAGGCCTACCAGCAGGCGGCGGCGTTCATCCGCATACCTAATGCTAAGAACCCGCTGGATAACAGCGCGGTACACCCAGAGGCATATCCTGTAATTGAAAAGATGGCAAAGGACCTGAAATTGAAAACCGCTGACCTTGTAGCCAACAAAGAAGCGATTGCCAAGATTGCCATTAAAGATTACATAACCGAAGATATTGGCGAACTGGGCCTTAAAGACATCTTGAAAGAACTGGAGAAGCCCGGGCTTGACCCGCGCAAGGCCGCTAAAGTTTTTGAGTTTGACCCGAATGTAAAAACCATTAAAGACCTGCGTACCGGAATGATCCTGCCGGGTATTGTAAACAACATTACCAACTTTGGCTGTTTTGTTGATGTGGGCATTAAGGAGAGCGGGCTGGTGCACATCTCCCAGCTAAAGGAAGGTTTTGTGAGCGATGTGAACGAGGTGGTGAAGCTGCACCAGCAAGTTACCGTAAAAGTTGTTGAGGTTGATGAGGAAAGGAAACGCGTAGCGCTGACGATGATTCTTTAGTTAATTCGTTGATGAGTAAATAGGTTTTATTAAGCCAACAAAAAACCCTGCAGGATTACCTGAAGGGTTTATAATTTCTTATCGAATAAATATATTAAAGTTTATTCTCTTCCTGTGCCTGTTTTTTTGAGGCAGCAGGCTGATCGTCTTTTGCGGCATTCTTAAATTCCTTTATACCTGATCCAAGCCCTTTCATCAGCTCCGGAATTTTCCTGCCTCCGAAAAGGAGCAAAATTACTGCGATTATCAGTATCCACTCAGTTAGGCCAAATTTTCCCATAACAAAAAGTTTAAATTCAAAAAACAAAGGTAACTATAAAATGTATCTCAACAACTATTTACGTCAAATATTTGTTTATAGTTTGCGTTAAATAAAATTAAATAATACAAATAAATCCGCCGCATGTTTTATGGGTCGATAATGCTTTAAAACTAAGGGTTTATTATATTTGTCAATTAAAGTAGTTATATGTCGGCAAAAAGGCTAAAAAGGCAGATACTGAAGAAAAAGCTTTTCACCAAGAACCGCCTGGTGATACTTAACGAAGAAACTTTTGAAGAGATATTTTCCCTCAAGCTCAACCTTATGAATGTTTTCGTATGGCTCACCACCGTAAGCATTGTAATGATTGCGCTTACCACCTACATTATTGCCTTTACACCGCTAAGGGAATACATACCGGGCTATGCTTCTACACAGCTAAAACGGGAAGCAACGCGTAATGCCATAAAATCAGATTCTTTACAGAAGATAATCAATGAGAACCAGGTGTACCTTGCATCAATAAAAAAGGTGCTTACCGGCGATATTGAACACACAAAGCTAAGCCGGGACTCCATAAAAGCGGCAGAGCAGCCTGATGATACAGGTGTTGACCTAAAGCCCACCGAGGCGGAGATGAAACTGCGTGAACAGGTAGCGCTTGAGGATAAATATAATGTTTTTGAGAAAGCGCAGCCTAAAGTAAACCTGGTGCTTTTTGCCCCGGTTAAAGGCCACATTACAGAGCAGTACAGCTCACGCAACAGGCATTTTGCTGTTGATATTGCCCTGGCTAAAGACACCCCAATAAAGGCAGTGGCCGGCGGGACAGTAATTTTTGCCGACTGGACCCCCACAAACGGCAATGTTGTTATAGTGAGGCATAATGATGGCATCATATCAGTTTATAAGCATGCGGCTTCACTAACCAAAGACCAGGGCGATATTGTAAAGTCAGGCGAAGTAATAGCGCTTGCCGGCTCCACAGGAACGCAGTCTACCGGCGTACACCTGCATTTTGAGCTGTGGAAGGACGGCTATCCTATTGACCCCACCCAATTTATTGATTTTGAATAAGCAGCTATGTCATTAAAATCATTTGCAGCAAAACTGTTTGCCCGAAAAATACACAACGATACGCAAAAATGGGCTAAAAAGCCTGCAGAGGTACAGCAGAAGGTATTCAATGATTTGATTGCTGCTGCCAGAAATACAAAGTTTGGGCGCGACCACGGCTTTGAGGCTATAAAGTCGCACGCGGATTATACCAAAAATGTACCCGTACGTGACTATGAAGCGCTAAAGCCTTATGTTGACCGTATAGTACAGGGAGAGGAAGATGTATTGTGGAAGGGTAAGCCTGTATATTTTGCCAAAACATCAGGAACAACTTCGGGCGCTAAATATATCCCGCTTACTAAAGAATCTATGCCTTACCATATACAGGCCGCCCGAAATGCCATACTGGCCTATATACATGAAACCGGCAATGCGGCGTTTGTGCACGGGAAGATGATATTCCTGCAGGGCAGCCCGGTACTTGAAGAAAAAAACGGAATAAATTTCGGCCGCCTTTCAGGCATCGTGGCGCATTACGTGCCTAAATACCTGCAGCGCAACCGTATGCCCAGCTGGGATACCAATACTATTGAAGACTGGGAAACGAAAGTAGATGCTATAGTTGAGGAGACCTATAACGAGAATATGTCGGTCATTTCAGGCATACCTTCGTGGGTACAGATGTATTTTGAAAAGCTGCAGCAGAAGGAAGGGAAGAAAGTAGGCGATATATTTAAGGGGTTCAGCCTTTTTATTTACGGAGGTGTAAATTATGAGCCTTACCGTGCCAAATTCGAAAGCCTGATAGGGCGGAAGGTGGACAGCATTGAGCTGTTTCCCGCCTCTGAAGGATTTTTTGCCTACCAGGATTCCCAAAAAGAAAAAGGCATGCTGCTGTTGCTCAATTCAGGCATTTTTTATGAATTTATAAAAGCAGAGGAGTTTTTTACCGAAAACCCGAAGCGCTATACCATAGGCGAAGTTGAGCTGGGTGTAAATTACGCGCTCATCATTTCCACTAATGCGGGCTTATGGGCCTATAATATAGGCGACACGGTACAATTCACTTCACTTAGTCCTTACAGGGTTATAGTAACGGGAAGGATAAAGCATTATATTTCGGCTTTTGGGGAACATGTAATAGGCAAAGAAGTAGAAACCGCCCTTAATGAAGCCATGGCCGGTACGGGTGCCAGCATAAATGAATTTACCGTAGCCCCGCAAATCAACCCACAGCACGGGCTGCCTTATCATGAGTGGTTTATTGAATTTGAAGAGGAACCCGGAGATATGGCTGCATTTGCCGGCAGGATAGACGATGCGATGCGCAAACAAAACGTGTACTATGACGACCTGATAACCGGAAATGTACTTCGCAAGGCAGTAATAACCCGGGTGGCAAAAGGCGGTTTCCGTGACTATATGAAATCAATAGGGAAGCTGGGAGGGCAGAACAAGGTGCCAAGGCTGGCTAATGACCGTACAATAGCGGATGTATTAACAGGTAAACATACTTTAAACAACTAAAAATAAAATCCTACATTTGCCACTAAATTACCATTAATGCAAGCAATAAAGAACATATCACGGTCAAGGGCTCAGGAATCATCAGCAGCTATAGAAAAGCTGTACATAACCATGAGGCACTTGTTCAACCGCGGGTTTTATAAGCCGATGGGTGTTTCAGGCGATACTTTGCGCGAAGCACTGCTGTCGCTGCGCCCTGAAATATACGGTTCCATAGCCGGGGAAAAAGTAGAGCTTAACGGGTTGCTGTATGTTATTGAACGTTTACCCACAGGCATTGAAGAGTGCCGTTTTATCAACCTCACGTCAGACGAAGGCTATTCCAAATCACATTTTAAAGCTATAGTGCCGCCGAAAAGAAAGCGTAACTGCTACCGTATTGATGAGGAACAGATGAACGTTGAGATTACGCGCGGGCGATCGGATATATATGATATTCTTACCCACCTGACCTTTATTTTTATTGAGTCGCATAAAATAAAAGACAGGGTCCTGATTGACGATAACGGCGAAATAGCGCGCGACTGGCTAAAGCTGGAACAGGCAATACAGCTAAACAAGAAGCTGACCCTTGTAGAAAGGGAAAAAACAATCTCTCATGTTTCTAACGTCCTCGGGCGTACATTTGCAGAGGTTATTGATATATATGATGCTTTCGGTACCCCTGAGTCGCCTGACAGGTTCCTGCATGTAATTTACTGGCTGGGCAAACTGGCTATAGAGGAAGCCACAGGTGGCCCTAAAAGGACTATTACCTTCAGCCCTATATTAAGGGAAAGGCTGGGGCATCACATCCATGGGGAAATATGGGCTAATAATATTAAGAATGTACTGAAGCAGAACGGCTTGTTAGAACGGCCTATCCACATCATAAGTGCCAACATGCACAGCGTTATGAACTCTATTTTCGCTACAGGAGTGCTAAGGACCAGGTATAAAGACAAGGATGATTTTTTTATTTATGAGGAATTGAGCAAGTCCGGTAATGGAGAGGTTAGGAAAAAGGTTGAGGAAGTTGCCCTTAAGTCAGGCATGATATCTATCCCTGACACATCGGGTACTAATATTGACGTGCAGATATTTGACACTGCCCAGATAGATTTTTCAAAAACAGCATTTCCCAAGGCACTTATCAAAGGTGATATGCCGGTAATAATAGTTATGGATTATGCTTTTGGTGAGCAGGCCTATGAAACCATTGATGAATTGCTGAAGCCTTATAAAGAAGGCAAGAGCAGGACATTCCTTAATGTTGAGTCTGTTTCCATAATGGGTAAGGCAGGCATACTCGAAGGAAACAAAGGCGATATTATGATACCTTCGGCCCATATTAATGAGGGTACGGGCGATAATTATCCCTTTGAAAATGAGCTGACGGCGGCAATGTTCGAAGGTCAGGGCATACCCGTATACAGCGGCCCTATGGTTACAGTGCTGGGTACATCACTGCAAAATAAGGACCTGCTGAAGTTTTTCAACGAATCTACCTGGGGCGTTATCGGCCTGGAAATGGAGGGCGCCTATTACCAGAAGGCTATACAGTCAGCGTCAAAAATCAGGAAGAGCATTAACCCGGATGTTAAGGTGCGCTATGCCTATTATGCTTCTGATAACCCGCTTGAAACCGGCAGTACACTGGCTTCCGGCGGCCTTGGCACCACAGGCGTTAAACCCACATATTTAATAACTATAAAAATTTTAGAGCAAATATTTAACATCACTTAATATGGCACAACAACCTAATAATGCCGATAAGGAGATAGACCTTTTGCAGGTAAAGGAAAAATTAAAAGGCAGTTTTTCAAAAATGTCTGACAACATCTTCAAAGCGCTATTTTTTATCAGACGTAATCTGGCAGTTATATTATTAATAATAGCCGCCGGTGCGGTAATCGGTTACTTTGTTGATAAAAAAGTTAAAATTTATAACCATCAGATAATCGTAATGCCAAATTTTGGAAGTGTTGATTATCTTTATTCGAAGGTGGAACTATTAAATTCCAAAATTAAAGAAAATGACACAGCCTTTATTAAAAGCTTGGGCATTAGTGAGCCAAAAAAGCTACTTTCAATAAAAATATCCCCTATCAACAGCGTTTATGATTTTGTACACCAGCGGGAAACCAATTTTGAATTGATTAAATTGATGGCTGAAGATGGAAGTATTTCAAAAGTTGTGGAAGATAATGTTACCAGCAAAAATTATCCTACCCACAGGGTGTTGATGTCTACAAAAGATAAAACCGACTATAAAAAACTTGTATCGCCAATAGTAACCTTTTTTAATGATAATGCTTATTATGACATTATCCAGAAAGAACAGTTAAAAAGCCTGGATGTAAAGCTCAGGGCAAATGACTCCATTATAAAGCAGATAGATGGTATTTTAAACAGCTTTTCTAGCGGGCGTGCGAATGTGGGAGGCAGCCTTGTTTATAATGAAAACACTGAGTTAAGTGAAATTATCAAACGAAAAGATGAACTGATCAGTGAAAAAGCAATACTTCAGATCTCCAGGATTAACTTCCAAAAAGTTGTTAAAGACACCAGCACCTCATTAAATGTGCTGGACAGGGATGGTGTTAGTGGTAAGGCAAAATTTGTGTTTCCCATTGCTTTCCTCCTGCTCTATTGCCTATTTGTATTATTCATCAAAGCTTTCAAACAACATTCTAATTAATATAGCCATAAAATGCAATCCATCTTAATTACCGGTGGAGCCGGTTTCATAGGGTCAAATTTCATTACCTGGTTCCTTGAAAATAACAGGGACGTAAAGCTCGTAAATCTTGATATGCTTACTTACGCTGGAGATTTATCCAACATAAAAGAATCAGAAAATCATCCCGGATATACCTTTATCCAGGGAGACATTTGCAACCTAGAGTTTGTAGAGCAGCTTTTTAAGCAATATAATTTTACAGGGGTTATCCACTTTGCGGCAGAGTCACACGTGGATAACTCCATAACCGGGCCGGAAGCCTTTGTAAGAACAAATGTACTGGGGACATTTAACCTGCTCGAAACTGCACGCAAGCACTGGATGGAAGCGCCACAGCAATACCGAAGCGGATATGAAAACTACAGGTTTCACCATATATCTACAGATGAGGTATATGGCACCCTGGGCGCCGAAGGCCTCTTTACCGAAGAAACCCCCTATGCGCCAAACAGCCCTTACAGCGCTTCAAAAGCCGCATCAGATATGCTGGTCAGAAGCTATTTCCATACCTATGGCATGAATGTGGTCACGACTAACTGCTCCAACAATTATGGGCCAAAACAACATCCGGAAAAGCTAATCCCTACCATTATAAGGAAAGCGGTTGCGGGTGAAAATATCCCGATTTATGGTAAAGGCGAAAACGTGCGCGACTGGCTTTACGTAATGGATCACTGTAAAGGAATAGACCTTGTATACAGGAACGGCAGGGCCGGCGAAACCTATAATATTGGCGGTCGCAATGAGAGGAATAATCTTTATATTGCCCACACGATATGCGAATTACTGGATAAGTTGAAGCCAAAAGGGCAGGGCAGCTACAAAGAGCAGATTACTTTTGTAAAAGACCGGCCCGGGCATGACCTGCGCTATGCTATAGATGCTACAAAAATAGAAACAGAACTCGGCTGGAAAGCAGAGGAAAACTTTGAAAGCGGTATCTTGAAAACAATTGAGTGGTACCTTCAAAAATTAAACAACCAATGAAAGGGATAATACTGGCAGGAGGTTCGGGGACAAGGCTCCACCCTTTGACACTGGCTGTAAGCAAGCAGCTTATGCCTATTTATGACAAACCCATGATATATTACCCTTTGTCAACCCTCATCTGGTCCGGCATCAGGGAAATCCTTATAATATCAACCCCGCACGACCTTCCCTTGTTCAGGCAACTCCTTGGCGACGGAAGCAGGCTGGGCTGCCGGTTTGAGTATGCGGTTCAGGAACACCCCAACGGCCTTGCAGAAGCATTCATAATAGGGAAAAATTTTATAGGGCAGGATAAAGTTGCCCTGATTTTGGGAGATAATATCTTTTATGGCACAGGCCTTTCTGGCCTACTGCAGGCTAATAACAATCCTGAAGGGGGAGTTATATATGCATATCATGTGCATGACCCCGAACGCTACGGCGTAGTGGACTTTGATGCCCAGGGAAATGTACTCTCCATTGAAGAAAAACCGGAGAAACCTAAATCAAATTATGCTGTTCCGGGCATTTATTTTTATGATAATGAAGTAGTGGAGATAGCAGCTCATATAAAGCCCAGCCACAGGGGCGAACTTGAAATAACCGATGTCAATAAAGAATACCTGAACAGGGGCAGGCTGAAGGTAAGTATACTGGACAGGGGGACAGCCTGGCTCGATACCGGCACTTTTAATTCGCTTATGCAGGCCAGCCAGTTTGTACAGGTAATTGAAGAGCGCCAGGGGCTTAAAATCGGTGCTATTGAAGAGGCTGCTTATAAAATGGGTTTTATTGGTAGCGGCCAGTTAAAACAACTGGCGGAACCCCTGCTGAAAAGCGGTTACGGAAAACACCTATTAAGTATTATTGACTAAAATGAAAGTTACCCCCACCCCTCTGGAAGGTTGTTTTGTTGTAGAGCCAAATGTGCTTTATGACGAGCGTGGTTATTTTATGGAGAGCTTTAATGAAAAGCGATTTGAAGAGAGAACAGGCGTAAATGTTCATTTTGTACAGGATAACCAGTCTCACTCGGCTAAAGGTGTCCTCAGGGGGCTGCATTACCAGACGGGTGAACATGCACAGGCGAAGCTGGTAAGGGTGCTCCAGGGAGAGGTACTTGACGTTGCCCTTGATATAAGGCCGGATTCGGCCACATTCGGGCAGTATTTTTCTGTGGTATTGTCTTCTGAAAACCAAAAGCAACTGTTTGTGCCGAGGGGTTTTGCCCATGGGTTTTTAGTGCTTAGCGAAACGGCTACATTTTTTTATAAATGTGATAATTTTTACAATAAAGAGTCGGAAGGAGGCATACTGTTTAATGATCCTGAAATAGCTATTGACTGGCAATTCCAGGGCGAACATCTTATAATATCGGACAAGGACAAAGTTTTGCCCCTCCTTAAAAATTCACGCCCCATATGGTAGTAGCAGTAACAGGAGCATCAGGGCAGTTAGGGCAGGCACTGCAGCATATTGCGGCCAGTCATCCAGATATTACCTTTTGTTTTGCCTCTTCCGCTGAAGCTGATATAACCGATAAAAAAAGCGTAAACAGATTTTTTACAAAACATAAGCCTGATGCGTGCATAAATGCGGCTGCCTATACAGCGGTAGACAAAGCTGAAAGTGAGCCTGAAAAAGCATTTGCAGTGAATGTAACCGGCGCGGCGAATGTAGCGGAAATTTGTAAACGGCATGATGTATTGCTGGTACACATATCTACCGATTTTGTGTTTGACGGAACCAAAACAGAACCTTATACCGAAGAAGACATCCCTAACCCCCAAAGCGTTTACGGAAAAACCAAACTTCAGGGCGAGCAGGAAATACAGGCCATATTGGAGCGGTATTACATCATCAGGACTTCATGGGTATATTCGCAATTTGGCCATAATTTTATGAAAACCATGCTGAGGCTTGCAGGGGAGAGGGACCGTATCAATGTAGTAAATGACCAAATTGGCACCCCTACCCATGCCGTTGACCTTGCAGAAGCTATTATTACTATATTGAAAAGCAATAAAAACCATTACGGCATTTATAATTTTAGTAATGAAGGCAGCTGCAGCTGGTATGATTTTGCAAAAAAAATATTTGAGGTAAATAAAATTACTATAGATTTACAGCCCATACCTACATCAGCTTATCCTACTCCGGCTAAGAGGCCAAAGTATAGCGTGCTGGATAAAAGTAATATTAGCAGTCGGTTTAATTTAATGATAAAAGATTGGGATAAAGGATTAGCTACAAAAGATGAATAGTTACTATTACATAGCAGGCACACTGGTCTTTACTGTTTATGGGCAGATAATCTTAAAATGGAGGCTTAATCAATTAGGGGCATTGCCCGCCGGTTTCCAGGACAAGGCAATGTTTTTATGCAAGGCGCTATTTGACCCTTATATAATATCCGGATTTATATCAGCGTTCACTGCGTCTGTATTCTGGATGGCAGCGATGACAACACTTGAAATCACACGGGCCTATCCTTTTATGAGCCTTGCGCCTGCACTGGTATTTGTAATTGGCGTATGCTTTTTGGGAGAGGCCTTTACAATAGGTAAGATAGCCGGTTTAATCTTGATACTATTAGGAATTATTGTAACGGTAAATTACTAACTTTATGCAAAACCTCCCGCACATATCTATTGTAAGCCCGGTATATAGGGCGGAGGATATAGTCCATGAACTTGTTAAGCAAATCCAGGACGCAATGCGGCTTCTGGATAAAAGCTATGAAATTATTTTAGTAGATGACCGCAGCCCGGATAACTCCTGGGAGGTAATGAAAGATTTAGCTGAAAAACATAAAGAACTTAAATGCCTGAGGCTCAGCAGAAATTTTGGACAGCATCCCGCAATTATGGCCGGCCTCTCACAAGTTAAAGGTGAATGGGTAATCGTGATGGATTGTGATCTGCAGGACCAGCCAAAGGAGATAATTAATTTATATCATAAAGCGAAAGAGGGCTATGAAGTAGTCTTAGCAAAACGTTCTGTAAGAAAGGATTCTTCATTAAAAAAAATTTCATCAAAAATATTTTCATGGATATATGCCTATTTAACAGATAGCGAGTATGACAATGAAGTGGCCAACTATGGGATATATAATATCAAAGTTATCGAGGCAGTATTGACAATAGGGGACCGCATAAAGTTTTTTCCCTTATTTGTAAAGTTTGTTGGATTTAAAACCACGTCAATAGAAGTAGAACATGCGGAACGATTTGCCGGCTCCACCAGCTATAATTTGTCAAAATTACTAAGCCTTGCCTTCAATACAATAATTTCTTTTTCAAACAAACCGTTAAAACTATTTGTAAAGTTTGGCATATTTATTTCAATTTTGTCATTCATCATAGGCATATACTACTTTTACCTGGCGATAGGCAACCGTGTAGAAGTGTCAGGGTTTAGTTCAATCATTATTTCTATATGGTTTTTGTCAGGCATTATTATTACCACAATAGGTGTAATAGGCATTTACATAGGTAAAATTTTTGAACAGGGGAAAGCCAGGCCTACATATATTATAGACGAAATGTTATAGCATGTTAAAGCATTTAGACTGGGATACAAAATTTTTTGGGCGCACTATAGGGGAGCTTGTTGCTCCGGAAAACTCTTATGAAGTTAGGGGTTATGATCTGATTTATGTAAAAACAGAAGCAGATTCAGTTGATATTAAAGGATTTACTAATAAGTACAAGGAAAAGAAGCTTGTTTTTTTTAAAAAGCTGCAAGCGAAGCATGAGGGAGTAAACAACATCAGGCCCATAATCAGTAAGGAGTATCTTCAGGAGCTATATCTGATAGCTTTTGAAAGCGGAAAGCATAGCAGGTTTAAAATGGATTCGAACCTGAATATTTTTTTTGAACCATTATACAGGGAATGGGTTGATAAATCTTTTTCACGGAGTATCGCAGATGATGTACTGGGATATTTTTCGGGCGACAAACTGGCAGGAATGGTTACATACCGTAGTAGTGCGGATGCTGCAACTATAGGATTAATAGGCGTTCTGCCACAATATCAGGGGCAGGGAATAGGGAAACAGCTTCTTGCGTATGTTGAAAATGAATTACTGCAAAAAAGAATTTACAAATTATACATACCTACACAGGAATCTAACTCGGCCGCATGTAATTTTTATATATGCCAGGGATATTCAGTTGCGGAGAAAATAAATATTATGCATTATTATAAAAATGATACCATTTAATAAACCTTATTTAACAGGTAAAGAAACATATTATATTGAAGACGCCGTAAGATCAGGCAAAATTTCAGGTAATGGAAAGTATACCCAAAAGTGCCAGAAATTTTTCGAAGATCTGTACGGGTTCAGCAAATGCCTCCTGACGACATCCTGCACTGACGCCCTGGAAATGGCCGCAATATTAATCAATATCAAAGAGGGTGACGAGGTAATAATGCCATCATATACTTTTGTTTCAACAGCCAATGCCTTTGTACTGCGAGGGGCCAAGATAGTGTTTGCTGACAGCAGGCCGGAACACCCCAATATCAATGAAGACACAATTGAACCGCTGATTACATCAAAGACCAAAGCAATTGTACCGGTACATTATGCCGGGGTAGCCTGTAATATGGATAAAATAATGGAACTTGCAGCCAAGTACAACTTATATGTAATAGAAGACGCAGCACAGGCCATCGACAGTTTTTATACCGGCAGGGATGGTGTAAAACGCGCCTTAGGCTCCATTGGCCACCTTGCTGCCTTTTCTTTCCATGAAACGAAAAACATTATTTCCGGTGAAGGCGGGATGCTGGCAATAAACGACCGGCAGTTTATAGACCGGGCTGAAATTATCTGGGAAAAGGGTACTAACAGATCAGCTTTTTTTAGGGGCGAAGTAAATAAATATGGCTGGGTAGACGTAGGGAGCTCGTTCCTCCCATCAGAAATCATTGCGGCATTTTTATGGGCGCAGTTAGAAAATATAGAAGATATACAGTCACGCCGAAAGCAATTGTGGGACACGTACTTCACGTCCCTTGCGGGGTGGGCTGCCGAAAATGGATTGGCATTACCAGTTATTCCGGAGTACGCTACTAATAATGCACATATGTTTTACCTGATTTGCAGCAGTCTCGGGCAACGCTCCCGCCTGATAACAAAATTAAAGGAAGCCGATATACTGGCAGTATTCCATTATATAAGCCTGCATAAAAGTGATTTTTATAATAACTCTCATGACGGGCGGGAATTACCATATACAGAGAAGTTTACAGATTGCCTCCTGAGGCTTCCCATGTACTATGAGATACATATAGACAGGGTTATAAAACAAATAATGCGATAATGAAAATAGAAGACTATACAGAAACGTTGCTGTTTAAAGATGGTATTTATTATGCAGCAAATACCTCTGCTATTTCCTATCCGGAAAATGCCAACCAGGACCTTTTTGAAATAGAAGAAAACAGCTTTTGGTTCAAACAAAGGAATAAATGTATAGTACAGGCCTTTAGAAATTTTGCATCAGGCAAAACTATATTCGATGTTGGAGGGGGTAATGGCTATGTCTCTAAAGGGCTTGAAGACGCAGGATTTAATTGTGTACTTGTAGAGCCAGGCCCCCAAGGCTGCCAAAATGCTAAAAAAAGAGGGCTCAAAACAATAGTATGTGCCACACTACAGGACGCAGGGTTCAAAAAGAATACTATAGACACTATAGGTGTTTTTGATGTAGTTGAGCATATAGAAGATGACAACCACTTTTTGCAAAGCATAAATGAATACCTGGTGCCTGGTGGCGAAGTATTTATTACGGTCCCGGCTTATAATGCAATATGGTCTGATGATGATGTAGCTGCGGGCCATTACAGGAGGTACACGATTAAAGATATGGAAAAGAAACTTAAGGCAAACGGCTTTACAATGGTATATTCGAGCTATTTCTTTGCCATGTTACCCTTTCCTATTTTTCTTTTCAGGAGCCTCCCAAGCTTGTTAGGAATAAAAAAAGGCCAGGGAGAACTGAAAAACAAATATAAAAAGGAGCATACTATAAGAACGGGATTGTTTACTAAAATGGCAGATTTTTTCTTTTCAAAAGAGTTGACCATGATTTCTGAAAAGAAGAGGATACCTTTTGGGAGCAGCTGCCTTATTGTTGCCCAGAAAAGACCTTTAAAATAAACATATCAGAATGAAGCTAAGCATTAATTTCTATTCCCGACGGATTAATATAGACATAATCCTGTTGTCAATATTACTTGTGGCTGCAATTTTAAGAATTTATCATATTGGATTTCAAGATATATGGGTTGATGAACTGCATACTATGGTACAATCGGATCCCGGCCTTTCCTGGAATGATTTTGATAATATAATCCGCTTTAGGGAAGGTATTCCTCATCTTTACTTTATTTTGGTTCGATTTTTTTCGTACACTTTCGGCTATAATATAATATCTGCACGTCTTGTTTCAGTTTTAGGTGGGCTTGTAGGTATTTATTACATGTATAAGATAGGTAAAGAACTTAAAGGAAGGCGTTTGGGACTCATTGCCGCCTTATTACTTACCTTATCTCTTTTCCATATCCAATACTCTCAGGAAGCCCGGTCATATGCACTACTTGCTACATTTGTTATTATCACCAATTTATATTTAATAAAATTCATTAAAGAAACCACTCTTAAAAATGCGCTGCTTATGGGGCTTTTTGCCGGATTAATCACTAATATGCAGCCCATAGGCCTTGTTAATGTAGCAGCAGTATATTTAACAATTCTTATTTTTATAGTAATTTCAAAACAAAAAGCATTAAAACTGAAATTATTCCGCTTATCGTTAATTGCAGGTATTTTAACATTAATATTGTTTACCCCTACAATAAGCATTATTTTAAAGGTTTCAGGTTTACAGTCATTTTGGATACCAAAGCCCAATCTGGGATATTTATATCAAGTATATTTAGAACTTTTAGGCAAAAGCAGTGTTATTGGAATAATATTTTTTATTGCGCTTATATTTTTCCTGGCTATGGCATCAGTATTAATTGTAAAAAAGCAGGAGCCGAAAAAGCAAGAATTTTCATTAATGCTTATCGCATTATTAGTAACATCCATATGGTTGCTTTTCTATGTATCGACAATGGTAATAAAGTCATATCTAGGTGTTTCGATTATTCTTCACCGTTATTTTATTACTATGGTGCCAGCTATGATGTTAATCATTGCCTTGTCTATTGAAATAATTAGTAATATAAAAGTTAGGAACACACTTGTAGTTTTGATTTCATTAATTTTTGTTTACGTGATTTTTGAAGATCAGTATTATACAAAAAAAACAAAATCAGAGTTTAGCGCGGTAGCAGCTCATATACATAAACAAAAAACTGAAACAACACGTGTTGTTTCAGTTTGGGCTTTCATATTGCAATATTATTATAATAAGGAAAATAATATGACAACATATGAGAGTACGCTCGATGATTATATGACCGCGATTAGGACAGGTAAACAAAACCCGGTTTCTTTTTGGTATGTTGACGGAAACTCAAGGCCATTTACCATGACTCCAGAAAATTTAAAATTTGCACAAGAAAATTTCGTTCTAAGAAATCGTATTTCTGCATTTGACGCATGGGGCATAGAGTTTAAAAGCAGGCATAATGAATCTGGTTTTTTGGATTTGCATAAATTTAACCCCTCAATGTTTGATGGCTCTGGGTCAATGATATTCGTTCAGAATTTAAAATCGGTTTATCCCCCAACAGTATTTAAGCCTGGAGAATACATTATTTTATTTAATGGATTAAGTCTTCCTGAAAAGCCTCTTAATGGTGAAAATGCTCATTTTAACATATACATAAATAATAAGATGGCCGGCGATTTTAATCTTAGTAACCAACCTGGTACGGCTCCTTCCACCGTAAAGTTTACGCATAAAGGAGGCAGGCTAAATCTTCAGGTTGAGTATGATAATGATGAGGTTGTGGGTACACAGGATCGTAATGCTATAATTAATTCTATAACAATAAAAAAAATAAATTAACAGTCAGCAAAAATTTATATTTTTGCTACAAAATTAAATTCGAATGAAAAAAATAGTATTATTAGCACTTACGGCAATAGGCTTTTTATCAATTTCATGTAAAGAAGAAAAAAAAGACGAAAATACTGAGAATAAAAAAGCTCCGGTTAAAGAGAACTTTTATGTTGAAATAACAGCCCAGGCAGCAAAAAAAGATGATTTTGCAGTTTATTATACCGAAGACGGTACTATTGAATTTAAGCCAGAAAAAGCATTGTGGAGGGGTATAGCCGCAAATAAGGAAGAAACTATGGTAATTGATTTTCCGGCAGATATTATTCCAACTCACATAAGGCTTGATTTAGGGTTAAATAAAGAACAGGATTCTGTAACTATTTCAAAAATTAAAATTGGTTATCTGGATAATGCAATAGAAATCAAAGGTTCTCAATTCTTTGACTATTTTGTAATTGACAACCAGTTTAAAACAACTGTAGATCCCTCTAAAGCAACTATCACATTTATAAAGAATGGTACGGAATATAAAACCCCTTATTACTATCCAAGGCAGGAACTTGTAAATAAGATAAAACAAATAACAGCAGGGCTAAAAGCCACAAATTAATCGCTACACAATAAATAAAAAAACTACAGTCAAATTTCTGCCTGTAGTTTTTTTATTTTATAACTTATTGACAATTATGAGATACTATCCTGTTGTAATATTGCTGTTTATTCTCAATGCGTGTACCACTCCCCGGGAAAAAGCGGAAGGATTTAGAATAAACGTAGATGTCGTAATGAAAAAAAACGATTCTATACAGGTGTTTTACACTACTGATGGCTCCATAAATTTCAACGAAATTCAGGCATTCTGGGTAAAAGTAAAAGGTAGTAATAAAAACCAGACCGTAGCACTCGAGTTTCCCAAAGATACAGTCCCAACCCAGCTCAGAATTGATTTAGGGCGAAATCGTGACCAGGATGATATTGTATTAAATCAGGTTAAGTTTTTCTACAAAGAAAAAGCATTAGAAATCAAAGGCAGGGATATATATAATTATTTTTGGCTCAATGATAGCTATGCTACCCTGGACAGGAAAACAGGATTGCTAAGAAAAAAGGTAAAAGGCCAGTTAAACGGGCCTATGTTATATCCTAATGCCGATAATCTAAAACATTGCCTTATAGAACTTACCTCAATAAATAGCAATCATCTGCCTTCCAAAAGAAATTAATGATCAACGTTAAACAAATACTATTAAACGGGCAAGTAACAAAACTCATGACATATGGTTTCGGCCAGATGTTTAATTTGGTTACACCTTTAATCATTATACCTTACATAGTTGGCATTTGTGGTGAAGAAAATTTTGGTAAAGTAGGCGTTGGTCTGGCTGTTTCCTTCTTCTTAATTGTATTTGTTGATTATGGTGCCGACCTTGTTGGCGTGAGAGAAGCTTCATTAAACAGGAATAATCATAAAGCGCTTGAGCAACTGTTGCTCACCAGTTATTATGCAAGAGCTTTTATCTTTATCCTTATAGTCATAGCTGCATCAGTGCTTTTTTTTATGGTGCCATTATTTGTAAGGGAGCAGGATATGTTTTTTTTAAGCCTGTCTATCCTGGCGGGGCAGTTTTTAAGCCCCGTTTGGTTTCTCCAGGGCGTTGAAAATGTAAAATGGATCACTTACGGAAATATTTTATCTAAGGCTATATACCTTATCGGCGTATATATAGTTGTAAAATCACCCCAAGACTATATTTATGTCAACCTGCTTTGGGGTATGGGAATGATTTTTTCTAATGCCTTATTCCTGGTATTAATATTCAAAAGGCATAATTTTAAATTGTTACGCGTTCCTTTCCCAGAAATTTTTAATTTTTTGAAACGCGACTTTACAATGTTCACATCGCAAATTTTTGTGGCCCTACAGCTAAATTTACCCATTATAATCATAAGTTTGCTAGGCGGCAACCTTATGGCAGGGCAATACAAAATTATTGAGCAGGTTATAGTAGTTTTTAAAACCTATATATTTTTATTTTTTAATTATGTATTTCCAAAGATATGCTATTCGGCAGAACAGGGTTTGAACAAAGCCATAAAGGGCTGGATGTTGTATAATGGCCTCAACTTTATTTTTATATTAGCCGGGATGGCTGTGTTATACTATTTTTCCTATGATGTCGTTGCTTATTTTAATACCACCAACAGGTATATTTTAAGCAGGCTTTTACAAATAGCTGTTCTTATACCGCTATTAATGGCTGTTTCAATACCGTTAAAGCAACTGGTTCTTGCTTTTAACCATAAACAATTTTATATTATTGTTACTACTGTTACAGTCATACTCTGTATGTTGTCAATATATATATTATTACCTGTTTATGAGGTTTATGGAGCTTTTTATTCTTTAATAGCAACAGAACTATTAATAATATTTCTTTACCTTTATCGCCTTAAATTTTACAACAGGCAATGATCCGGAAGTTTATACAAAGCTATCTTGAAAAATCGGGAAAGAGATATGAGATAGATAGCAGGATACCTGAATCACTATTGCTGCGCACATTTTATATTCGCCTTATTATGATGGTCCGGGGCATCCTTTACCTTCGCAAAAAGGTTTTTTTAGGCACAAGCGTTACCGTTCTTAACAAAAGGAATATTGTTTTTGGTAAAAATGTAACTATAAATTCTTATACTGAAATAGATGCCTATGCCTCAGAGAAAATTGTCTTTGGAGATAATGTAAAAATAGGGTCTTACTCAAAACTTCTATCCACAAGCCACTTAGCAAAATATGGCAAAGGCATGGTAATCGGCCCGAATTCAGCTTTTGGCGATTTTACACATTTTGGAGCGCCGGGCGGCATCACAATAGGGCGGGATGTCATAGGAGGGTCTTATATATCTTTTCATTCAGAAAATCATAATTTTTCGGACCCCGGCATACTTATAAGAGAACAGGGCGTCAACTCCAAAGGGATACAGGTAGGCAATAATATCTGGATAGGTGCAAAAGTTACTTTTCTTGACGGCGCTACAGTAGGAGATAATTGTGTAATTGCCGCAGGAGCGGTAGTAAGGGGTGAATTTCCTGATAATTGTATAATCGGAGGCGTGCCCGCTAAAATTATTAAAACCATATAATTCGTGATAATTAAAATCCCTCATAATATATGGTATCAATTCCTGTTTGTACTCTGCGTAACAGTCCCGTACCTTAATAATTATGAACTTACTTTTTCTGTTTGGCTTTTAACATGCCTGCTGTCATTACGCACCAGTTATTCCATAAGCCTTCTAAAGCTTTTGGCATCATATCTGCTTATATTGCTCATAGCTGTTATCGTATCTTTCTTTTATAAATATGAGTTCTTTTTCAGGATTAGGGATATAACGTATTTATCAAAACCCGTCATAGGTTTCCTTATAGGATACCAGCTCTGCCGGCGTAACTTTCAGAATGCATTTCCTCTGATTATTAATACAGGTTTATTTATTGCGCTCTGCCACCTGGCCATGATTCTTGTTGCCCTGCTGTATTATCATGCACGTACAGTAGCAGATTTGAGGATGTATGCCGGTTACTTCAGCGATTATGAAATTTATACTCTGGTATTCCTCATTTTCCATAGGGAGTTTGGGATAAAGATGAGCCGCAGGAAATGGCTTTTTTATACGGCTGTACTCGCCACCTCCTCCTTTCTGTACCTGGCCAGGACCAACTTTATACAATTTGCCGTATTAATTTTAGCCATCAAAGGCTATTTTGCCCTTACCCCGAAAGCTATCAAAATATTCACAGGAATGGCTGTTTTTTTGGTTGTGGGGTATTTGGCCGTGTTGTCAACTAACCCAAGGCGTAAAGCTGAAGGGTTTGAAGGATTCCTGTACAAGATAAAGGTTGCCCCCCTGGAGCCTTTTAAAACAAAAGTAAACAGGTTTGATTATATAGAATTTAATGATAATTACAGGTCTCACGAGAATATAATGACGGTGCGGCAGGTAACAGCAGATGGTATTATACCTACATTTTTTGGCAAAGGAATAGGTTCTCAGGTCGATTTAAAACAAAAAGTATATTTAGGCGATATGGAACTTAGATACATATCCATCCTGCATAACGGGTTTATGATTGTTTTTTTAAAAGCGGGTATAATAGGTGTATTGATATATTTATATACAATTATTTTCTTTTTTAAAAAGAAAAAAAGCACCAGCACAACCATTAAGAAAATCAATTTACTTTTCATAGGCACCGGCATATTCCTGTTAATATCTAATTGGGTTTTTTTAGGGTTTTATAACCTCACAGAATCTAAATCAGTACTAATAGGATTTCTTATTGCCTATAGGGAAATAACACTTAAAAATGAAAAACATACTATTCATACATCAGTCAGCTGAATTATATGGGTCCGACAAAACCATATTAATGTTTATCTCAAACCTTGACAGGGCAAAATATACTGCCACGGTTTTACTTCCTTCTGACGGGCCATTGAAGCGTGAATTCGAAAAAAACGGGATAGAGGTAATAATAGCCCCGATCCTTAAACTATACCGTAAAATGTTTTCAGTAAGCGGAGTGGTTAAATTTTTCAGGGAATACAAAGAGGGGCTACAGAAAATAGAGGCACTACACCGTGAAAAAAACTTTGATTTAGTATATTCACATACCCTGGCATCTTTAATTGGGATTGTTTTTGCACGAAAGTACAAAATACAACACTTGTGGCATGTGCAGGAAATTATTGCAAAGCCCGTAATCTTCAACAAAGGCTTTAAGGCCCTTCTGGGTATAAAAAGCAACCACAAAATAGTTTATGATTCTAAAGCCACTATGGATTTCTGGGTCAAAGGCAATTCTGTACTCATGGCAAAATCAAATTTTATATGGAACGGCCTTGACCTTGAAGCAAAGCCCGAAATACCGCCGGCTGTTGTTAATGATGTTAAAAAACAAATTTTTAAAGTTTCAGATGATGAAATTGTAATAGGCTTGTTTGGCAGGATTAATGGCTGGAAAGGCCAATTGCTGCTTCTTGAGGCGTTTAAACAAATATATCCACGCCACAAACAATGCAGGCTGGTATATATAGGTTCCGCACCGCCCAACCAGGAATGGTTTGAAGAAAGGCTAAAAGCAAGGGTGCTTGAATATCAGCTGGCTAATGTGGTCCGGGTTATCCCTTTCCAAGAAGAAATCTGGAAATTCTGGCAATCAATCGATATTGCCGTTGTACCATCAACTGAGCCTGAACCTTTCGGGATGGTTGCCATAGAAGCAATGAGTTGTGGCAAGCCTGTAGTTGCGGCAAACCATGGAGGGCTTACAGAGATAGTGCTGCACAATGAAACCGGATATTTATTCAGGCCAAATGATGCAGCAGATTTAGCGGGATACCTTGAAAAACTGGTAACAGATGCGGGCAAAAGGAAAAGTTTTGGAGAAATAGGCATAAAACGGGTTCAGCAGCTTTTTTCACTAAAGAGCCATGTTAAGCAATTTGAAGATATTTTTAGCAAAATGCTTCAATAAAATAGTGATTACCATATTTTTCTAACTTTAAATCCAAAAATCTTTTTTTTTAGTTTAAAATAGTATTTTTGTCAAAATTGATTTTTGATGAAAATAGCCATATTAGGAACAAGAGGCATCCCTAATCACTACGGCGGATTTGAACAGTTTGCAGAATTTTTTTCAGAATATTTGGTAAATAAAGGCCACGAAGTATATGTATATGGATCTCATGACCACCCTTACCAGGAAAAAAGTTTTAATGGTGTAAACCTGCTCCACAAGTATGACCCTGAATATAGATTTGGGACATTCGGCCAGTTTATATATGACTATAATTGTATAACAGATTCAAGGCAAAGGAATTTTGATATCATACTGCAGTTAGGATATACCAGTAACTCCGTTTGGTTTTTCCTTCTTCCTAAAAAAAAATCAATTATAATAACAAACATGGACGGGCTGGAATGGAAGCGGTCCAAGTACATAAGGCCGGTGCGACAGTTCCTCAAATTTGCCGAACGTCTTGCCGCCCTGAGCAGCCACTATCTTGTGGCCGATTCTCTGGGCATACAATCTTACCTTAAAAAAAAATACGGCAAAGAATCAACCTATATAGCCTATGGGGCACATCCCTTCGATACTCCCGATGAAAGCATCCTTTCCCAGTATGGTTTAGCTAAATATGGCTATAATATGGTAATGGCACGCTTTGAGCCGGAAAATAATATTGATATGGTGCTGCAGGGCGTAGTGCAGTCAGGTACTAATGCCCCAATACTCGTGGTTGGCAATAATACCAAAAACAAATATGGCATTAAACTGACCGAAAAATATAAGCCATATCCTAACATAAGGTTTTTAGGCGGTGTTTATAATCTTCAGAACTTAAATAATTTACGATATTTTAGCAACATTTATTTTCACGGCCACTCCGTGGGTGGCACCAACCCCTCATTGTTAGAAGCCATGGCGTCGCAAGCTTTGATAGCAGCACATAATAATGATTTTAACAAAGGCGTGCTTAAAAAAAATGCCTATTACTTTAAAAATACGCAAGAAGTATCTTCACTAATTAAATCTTTAAAAAAAGAAGATAACATACCGATGGTTAAGGATAATTATAATATCATTGTAAAGGAGTTTAATTGGGATAAAATCAATGAAGATTACTTACAGCTATTTGAACAATGCCTTGAAAAACGCTTTGAGTTCTGCTAAGCAGGATCCTTTAGCGTTTTTAATTGCATTAACCTTAATCACCATACCGCTGGAGTTCAAGTACAATAGTATTGCAGTTATACTGTTTTCCGGTTACTCGCTGGTGTATTTAAAAAAGCAAAATTTAAAATGGAATTTTGCACTGTTAATACCTGTCGCTTTATTTTTTTTAATGGCTTTATCAGCTGTTTGGTCTATAAATTATTCCATCACAGTTAAATCGTTGCAGAAGGCTCTCCCCTTGTTAATTATCCCTTTGGCATTTTCTGTGAATCCGGCTTTGACAAAAAATCAGGTAGCTAAGGTGCTTGACATACTTTCCGTGGCATCGGTCCTATATGGCATTTTTATACTTATCCGCTCTGCTTTAGGATATTTATATACGGGCAATATAGACGTGTTTTTTTACCATAATTTTGCGGGAGATGTAAATGCTATTTACTTGTCTGCTTTTTTTTCTATTTCATTTTTTCACCTGCTTTTTTGTTTTAATAAAAATATATACTTTAAAATAGGAACTGCTTTTAGCGCAATGTGCATTTTATTACTGTCTTCAAAAACAATAATTATTATAGATGCCCTACTATTTGGCAGTTATATGCTTATGGGCACAAATAAAAATTATCGTAAAATGCCCATTGCCGTCATCTTGGCAGCGGTAGCAATTTCGGTATTGTTTTTCAGTAAATTTAAAGAAAGGTGGTCCGAAGAAATTAAGGCTAACACATCCGATTCATCTACATACATTAAAACTACCGGTTCAGAAGGTGTTGTGTATGATGTAAATGTCCATGACGCCTGGAATGTGAAGGATTTCGGACAGGACAAAAAATTTACCGGTATGTCATTCAGGATCTATCAGGCAAGGATTTTCTTTGAAATGCTGGCAGAAGACGCTGTTTTTTGGACCGGTTATGGCTATAATGTGTCGCAAAGTAAAATTATAGAAAAAGGCCATGAACATAATGTCTTTTTGGGCACACCAGATTTAGTAGGGTATCAGGATATGAATTTTCACAATCAATATATACAGGCATTTGCAGAACTGGGCATAGCAGGATTAGTAATTTTGCTGTTTTTGGTTTTTTTTAACCTTAAAAACGCCGTTAAACAAAAATATTTTGTGCATATTGCTTTTGCAATTCTTATGTTAACCTTATTTTTGACAGAATCATTTATATGGAGGCAACGCGGAATCGTGCTTTTTACAGTTTTATACTGTATGTTCAATACAATTGCTAAAAAAGAAAAAGTATGAAAAGAATTTTAATAACGGGTGCAGCGGGATTCTTAGGGTCTCACCTTTCGGACAGGTTTATAAAGGAAGGATATTACGTAATCGGGATGGATAACCTTATCACCGGAGACCTTAAGAATATTGAACACCTCTTTAAACTTAAAAACTTTGAGTTTTATCATCATGATGTAACCAAGTTTGTCAATATCCCGGGCCAATTAGATTACATACTGCATTTTGCCTCACCCGCAAGCCCTATTGATTACCTGAAAATACCTATACAAACGCTGAAAGTAGGCTCTTTAGGCACGCATAATCTCTTAGGCCTTGCACGTGTCAAAAAAGCACGGATACTTATTGCGTCAACTTCTGAAGTATATGGTGACCCGCTTGTTCATCCGCAGACTGAAGATTACTACGGGAATGTCAATACAATAGGGCCTCGTGGCGTGTATGACGAAGCCAAGCGTTTCCAGGAGTCTATAACTATGGCTTATCACACATTTCATGGTGTTGAAACACGTATTGTCCGGATTTTTAATACCTATGGGCCACGCATGAGGCTAAATGACGGCCGTGTGATACCAGCTTTTATTGGCCAGGCCCTGCGCGGAGAAGACCTCACTATTTTTGGTGACGGAAGCCAGACCCGCTCCTTCTGCTATGTGGATGACCAGGTAGAAGGTATATACAGGCTGCTACACTCAGATTATCCGTATCCCGTGAATATTGGTAACCCCGACGAAATCAGCATCAAAGATTTTGCAGAAGAAATTATAAAGCTAACCGGAACCAGCCAAAAAGTAGTGTATCACCCGCTCCCGGTAAATGATCCGTTACAAAGGCAGCCCGATATATCTAAAGCAAAAGCTCTGCTGGACTGGGAACCCAGAGTAAAGCGCGCAGAAGGAATGAAAATCACTTACGAATATTTTAAATCTTTATCTTCTGAAGAACTGATGAAAGAAGAACACAAAGATTTTTCAGGTTTTATACATTAAGATGGTTTTATCCGGAAGGGGCAGATATTCTAAGTACATCAGGCCAATCAGTATTGCATTTGATATTGTGGCCATTGCTGTATTACCTCTTTATTTTTTCAGGGAACTTAATGTGGATTTTTGGCGATATGAGCCTTATCAGATTGTAACCTGGGCGGTATTAGCCTATTTTATTGGTTTTTATGAGGTGTACCGCTATACAGCGCCGGTAGCTATTATATCAAAACTAATAAAGCAGGCAATACTTTTTCTATTGATTGTTATAGCTTTTTTCCCATTTGCCAAAGAAACAGTCTTTAGTGGAAAAGCTATTGCAAAATTTATAGGCACTTCTTTTATATTTATCACCGTTTTTAAATTTTTACTGTTTTACTACCTGAAAAAGTACCGTATAATAACCGGCAGTAATTTCAGGAATACCGTTATAATTGGCTATACTCCAGAAGCCATAAGGCTAAAAGAGCTATTTACAACAAGGCCCGATTACGGCTATAGGTTTAATGGTTTTTTTTCAGACAAAAGCAACCCTAACGTATTAGGTAACCTGAATGATTTAAAACAATTTGTCATCCAAAAGAATATTGATGATATTTACTGCTCCCTGTCCGAAATTACTAATGCAAAACTGAAAGACCTTGTTGAGTTTGCTGACGAACAACACAAAATCATTAAGTTTATCCCGGACACCAAAGACATTTTTACAAAAAATCTTAAAGTAGATTATTATGGGCTTTTTCCGGTTCTTTCCCTGCGAAAAACTCCTCTTCATGGCACACTTGAAAAATTTGTAAAAAGAGTGTTTGATATTGCATTCTCTCTTTTAGTGATCATTTTCGTGTTATCATGGCTGGCGCCGATTATGGCAATTTTAATTAAACTGGAATCAAAAGGGCCTATTTTTTTTAAACAAAGCAGGCCGGGAATTAATGAAAAAGAATTTTTTTGCTATAAGTTCCGTTCAATGCACCTGAATGAAACCACGGAAACATCAGTTACGAAAAATGACCCCCGTGTAACGCGAATAGGCAAATTTATACGCAAAACCAGCATAGACGAGCTTCCGCAGTTCATAAACGTACTTTTGGGCGAAATGTCAGTTGTGGGCCCCAGGCCACACCTGTGGTCACAAAATAAGATGTACAGCAATAAAATTAAAAAATACATTGTACGGCTTTATGTAAAACCAGGTATTACAGGGCTGGCACAGGTTAGGGGGTTCAGAGGTGAAATCGAAACGGACGAAGATATGATAAACAGGATCAAATATGATGTTTTTTATATTGAAAACTGGTCTTTAATCTTAGATATAAAAATTATTTTTCAGACTGTAGTGAATATTTTTAAAGGCGAAGAAAAAGCATATTAAACACAAAACACACACAACTACACAATAATGAAAATTTTACTTCTTGGTTCAGGAGGCAGGGAACACGCGCTTGCCTGGAAAATGCAGCAAAGCCCTCAGTGCTCAAAGCTGTTTGTTGCACCCGGCAACGCAGGTACGGCTGCCATAGCGCAAAATGTAAACATAAGCGCTACAGATTTTGATGCAGTAAAAAAGCTGGTGCTTGATGAAGGCATACAAATGGTGGTGGTAGGCCCTGAAGACCCACTGGTAAAAGGGATTTACGACTTTTTTAAAGGAGACGGCACATTAACGGATATTCCTGTAATAGGGCCTTCAAAAGAGGGTGCCCGCCTGGAAGGCAGCAAAGAATTTGCTAAAATATTCCTCACTAAGAATAATATTCCTACCGCGGCCTATGGCAGCTTTACTAAAGAAACGGTTGAGCAGGGGTGCGATTTCCTTGCAACATTAAAACCGCCGTATGTCTTGAAAGCTGACGGCCTTGCTGCCGGCAAAGGCGTACTTATTATACAGGATTTGGCAGAAGCACAGCAGGAGCTTAGGAACATGCTTGTAGGGGCTAAGTTTGGGCAAGCCAGCTCTAAAGTTGTGATCGAAGAGTTTTTAGACGGTATTGAACTAAGCTGTTTTGTGCTTACAGACGGTAAAAGCTACAAGATTTTGCCTACAGCCAAAGACTATAAGCGTATAGGCGAAGGCGACACCGGCCTTAATACAGGAGGTATGGGAGCCATATCCCCGGTGCCTTTTGCGGACAGTGCCTTTATGCAAAAAATAGAGGAAAGGATTGTAAAGCCAACCATAGAAGGGCTTAAACAACAAAGCATAGACTATAAAGGATTTATATTTGTAGGCCTGATTAAAGTGGGTGATGACCCCTATGTTATTGAATATAACGTGCGCATGGGCGACCCGGAAACTGAAGTTGTCATTCCGCGTATAAAATCTGACCTTGTTGAGCTGTTTAAAGCGGTAGCCGAAGAAAGGCTTGACGATGCGGTACTTGAAATTGATAGCCGCAGCGCCACTACCGTAATGGTTGTGTCAGGCGGATATCCTGAAGATTATGAAAAAGGCAAAGTTATTTCGGGGCTTGATAAAGCAGAAGGCTCCCTGGTGTTCCATGCCGGTACTAAAGAAGAGAATGGCAAAGTGGTAACTAATGGCGGACGGGTAATTGCTCTAACGTCATACGATGATGATTTCCGTGAGGCCATAAAAAAATCTTACCAAAACATAGCATTGCTACATTTTGATAAGATGTATTATCGTAAAGATATAGGCTTTGACTTATGATAAAAAGGAGTGTGCGGTAGTATCCTGGTCATCCTCATTGTTAGCCTTGAATACCCGTAACTGCTTAATCCAGTACCAGGTAGCGGCACAACATATAATGATAAATATCCACGTAATTATATTAGCAAGCCACCAGTTGTCAAGCTCAAGCGACCTTAACAGGTTCATAGGCGCGAAAAGTATCTTTTCAAACAGGAACTGTATGCCTTCAAAAAATGCTTTCATGTTTTAAACAAGTATTATATTTACATTCGCAAAAGTATAAAATAATCGCATGTTAGCAAGTGTTTTTAGTAAATCAAGGCCCATAAATTACATTTTAATTGGTGTAGCCCTGGTTATATTTTATTTTTTATATCTCACTAAAGATACTTACTGGGCAGGCTCATACCTGCTTGTACTGCAAAAAGCAGGATTGCTGCTGCTTTTGTCGGCTTCTTTGTTCCTTGTAAATTTTATTACCCGGCGCAATACGCTAAGCAAGGCCAATACTTATGCCATGTTCCTTTTCATGATGTTTTTGGTTTTATTACCCACTACACTGGTAAACATAAACATCATTATTTCAAATTTCCTGCTGTTACTCGCACTCAGGAGGCTTATTTCGCTACAGTCGCTCATAACGCCTAAAGAAAAAATCTTTGACGCTTCCTTCTGGATCTTTGCTTCGGCGCTGTTTCATTTCTGGAGCCTGCTTTATATTGTACTGGTATTTATATCCATCATCTTTCACGTGTACCGTGATTACAGGAACTGGATTATTCCATTCATTGCGTTTTTTGCTGTGGCTATTATTTATTACATGGCTATTTTAATGCTCGGCAGGGATTTTTTTGACCATCTTCATGGTGAAGCCCGCATAAGTTTTGACTTTACCTATTTTGAAAATATTTACCAGAACATTACCCTGGCTGTATTTTCGTCATTTGCCGTATTGTTCTCAGTAACACAAATACTGGCGCTGCCGGGCAAACCGCTCAACATGCAGTCTTCTTACCAAAAGATTATTTATTCTTTCTTTATAGGTGTAGCAGTGTACGTGCTTTCGGCAGATAAAAACAACAGCTTTTTGGCATTTACCTTTGCGCCGCTCGCCATCATGGGGGCAAATTATATAGAAAGCCAGGAAAACGTGTGGATAAGGGAAGGTATACCAACCCTCCTGGTGGCCATATCGCTATTTCTCTTTCTTTCGCAGTTATAATTTACTTCCATAAGCCAGGTCACCGGCATCGCCAAGTCCGGGAACTATATATTGCTTCTCGTTCAGGCGCTCATCCAGTGCGGCAATCCACAGGTGGCAGTTGTCAGGAAGGTGCTTTTCAAGGTAAGCTACTCCTTCGGGCGCGGCAATAACCACGGCAATATGTATTTCCTTCGGTGTTTCCGTGTCCATCAATTTGTTGAATACCGCAACTAATGATTGCCCAGTAGCGAGCATTGGGTCTATTAAAATCAGGGTTTTGTTGTGGAATGAAGGTGCCGCACGATATTCCACCAGTATCTCAAACTGGTCATCGTTGTTTGGGTGATGGCGGTAGGCGGATACAAACCCATTCTCGGCATCATCAAAAAAGTTCATAAAGCCGGTGTGCAGCGCCAGCCCCGCACGCAGGATAGAGCAAAGTACAACACCGTCTTTTATAGCTGTAGTGGCTTTGGTGCCAAGGGGCGTGGTAATGCTGATATCTTTATAGCTAAGGCTTTTACTCAGCTCATAAGCCATGATTTCGCCTATACGTTCAATATTCTTCCGGAAACGCATGCTGTCCGTCTGCACCGTTACATCGCGTATCTGGGCAAGGAAATGGTTGAGTATGCTGTTGGTTTCGGAAATGTAGTGAACGCGCATGGGGTAATCTGTGTTTGTATTAGCAGGATAAAAGTATTAAAACTATATTTGTAAATAAAATATAAACTATGTTTTCTAAAATAGCATTTCCTGTATTTGAACAGAGCATTAACGACTATCACCATTATGACAGTGTAGACCAGCCCATAAACAATCCGTTCCGTAAGGATAAGATAGAGCACCTGCTTTATGCCAAAAACTGGGTAGATACTGTGCAGTGGCATTATGAGGACATCATCAGGAATCCAAATATTGACCCGGTTGAGGCCCTGGAACTAAAGCGTAAAATTGATGCTTCCAACCAGGTGCGGACTGATATGGTAGAATACATAGACAGCTATTTCCTTGAAAAATACAAGGATGTGCAGCCAAAACCGGATGCTAAAATTAACTCCGAAAGTCCGGCATGGGCCATTGACAGGCTGAGCATACTGGCACTTAAGATTTTCCACATGAATGAGGAAGTGAACAGGGAGGATGCAACGCCGGAGCACAGGGCGAAATGCCGCGAGAAGCTGGACGTGCTGCTGGAGCAGAAAAAAGACCTTTCAACGGCGATTGATGATTTGCTAAACGACATTGAGAACGGCGACAAGTACATGAAGGTGTACAAACAGATGAAAATGTACAACGACGAGGAGCTTAACCCGGTGCTGTACCAAAATAAAAAATAATCCTGCGATGGCAGGTACAACGCATATTCTTGTAATAAGGCTCTCGGCAATGGGTGACGTCGCCATGACGGTCCCGGTGCTGAGAGCCTTGCTTTTACAGCACCCCGAAGTACAAATTACCGTAGTTTCCAAAGCTTTTTTCAGGCCATTTTTTGATGATATTCCACGTGTAGCTTTCTTTGCGGCCGATACTAAGGGCAGGCACAAAGGTACTTTGGGAATCATAAGGCTGTACAATGACCTTAAAAAACTTAAGATTGATGCCGTGGCCGACCTGCATAATGTGCTGAGGTCGAAGCTGGTCACTATGCTCTTTGCCCTTGCCGGAAAAAAAACGGCAACGGTGGATAAGGCACGTGCCGAAAAAAAGGCGCTGACCCGTGCTGAAAATAAAGTCTTTAAACCATTAAAACCCGTAACACAGCGGCATGCTGATGTTTTTGCGGCGCTGGGTTTCCCCGTAGATCTTGAAAATCCTGTTTTTCCTGAACAAAAACAGCTTACACAAGATATAATACAAATAACAGGTAATAAATCAGGCAAGTGGATAGGCATTGCACCTTTTGCGCAGCACAAAGGCAAGGTATATCCGCAGGATTTAATGCAGGAAGTGGTAAACAAACTTGCTGATAATCCCGGTTATAAAGTATTTCTTTTTGGAGGCGGCCAGGCTGAAACTGCCGTGCTGCTGGCGATGGCAAAAAATCGTGAAAATATTGTAGTGGTGGCCGGAAAGCTGAAGCTGGAGCAGGAGCTTGCGCTGATAAGCCACCTGGATGTAATGCTCAGTATGGACAGCGGCAACGGCCATATGGCGGCAATGCTGGGTGTGCCGGTGGTAACGCTGTGGGGCGCCACACATCCTTTTGCTGGGTTTGCCCCGTTTAACCAGCCCGCAGAAAACCAGGTAACGGCCGACAGGGAACAGTACCCACTTTTGCCAACATCAGTTTATGGCAATAAAATTATACCGGGCTATGAAGACGCCATGCGTACTATAAAGCCTGATAATGTTGCAGAAAGGATTTTGGCTGTAATCTCTATCCAATAAAAAAGATGCCCTAAAGCATCTTTAATATTTAAATCTTTTGATTTAATCAAGGCTACACATCATCATAATCTACATAAATGTCAGCTGATGTAGGGTGGGCCTGGCAGGTGAGTATCAGTCCTTCGGCAATTTCGCCGTCAGTGAGTATGGCGTTCTTTTTCATTTCGGCAGCGCCTTTTTTAATGCGTGCCAGGCAGCTGCTGCAAATACCGCCCTGGCAGGAGTAAGGCGCATCAACACCCTGTTTAAGGGCAGCGTCCAGTATGGTCATTTGCTGCGACATGATAAAGCTTGTTTCCTCGTCATCTACAAGTACGGTTATCTTGGTCTGCCCGTCAAGCGGCTCGCTGATTTTCTTTTCAGCTATAGGTGTAGAAAAAAGTTCAAATTTAATGTTCTTCTCCGGGATGTTATTTTCCTTCAGCACCTCGTTTACGGTAATGATCATTTCCTCCGGACCGCACAGGTAGAATTTTTCAAACTCTTTTTCCTTGTGTTTGTTCCTGATAATGAAGTTCACGGTAGAACGTTCGATACGGCCAAAGATAGCCTCATCGGCTTTAGCCTGGCTATACACGAAATGTACAAAGAAGCGGCCTACATACTGAAGCTGCAGGTCGTGCAACTGTTGGTGGAAAATAGTTTCTTCGGGGGCCTTGTTGCCATACACAAGCACAAATGTGCTTTCAGGCTCGCCCTGCAGCACGGAATATATAATTGACATTACGGGCGTGATGCCGCTTCCTGCCGCAAAAGCCGCATAATTGCGCTGGCGCCCGGGGTCGGGCTTGAAGGTAAAATTGCCTTCCGGCACTCCTACTTCCATAGTGTCGCCTACGGCAAGCTGTTCATTGGCAAAAACCGAAAAGCCGCCGTTTTTAACTGCCTTTATGGCTACACGGAGTTCACCGCTGCCGGGGGCAGAACATATAGAGTAGGCTTTCCGTACTTCCTTGCCTTCAAAGGTGGTTTTCAGGTTGATGTACTGCCCTGCAATAAAATCAAAATCTTGCTGTAAGTGTTCGGGAATATCAAAAGCTATGGAAACCGCACCGGGTGTTTCGCGGGTTATATCTTTTATGGTAAGTGTATGAAAATGGGACATAGTTAAAATTTTAGCAAAAATAAACAATACATTGGCGGGATGAAACACAAATGATAAAAATCATTATACCTGTTTTTATACCTAAGAAAATTAGGTATATTTGTGGTGACGAAACTATTCCGTTTTAAGGGGGTGTTTATTGAAGTCAAAGGCCATCAGTTATAGCCCCGATGGAAGCGGCATCCTCCCCGCCGCCGCGCTTATGGCGGCGGGGAGATAGAGCTGAGAGCGGGACATGGCCTGCAAAGGAGCGGTTGATGGCTGCTCCCGGAAATAATAATCATTAATTAGAAAATCAATGAAAAATTCATCCTTATATAAGGGAAGCCTCACTACCATCATCATGAAACTGCTGGAAGAGAACGGCAGGATGTATGGCTATGAGATTACCCAAAAGGTGAAGCAGATTACCGCCGGCGAGCTTACTATAACCGAGGGTGCCCTGTACCCCGCGCTGCACAAGCTGGAGAGCGAAGGCCTGCTGGACGTGGAGGTGGAAAGGGTGGACAACCGCCTGCGGAAATATTACAAGCTGACGGAGAGCGGAGAAAAAGAAACGGTTAATAAAATGGCGGAACTTGAAGAGTTTATAAGGAATATGCAAAGTATTTTAAGCCCTGATGTTAAACCCGGTTTACAGCTATAATTATGAAACTGACAGCGGAACAAGTAAAGCAGATTGAGGTTTTGTTGGCGAAAGATATCTTTTATAAAGATATCCGGCTGGAGATGACCGACCATATTGCCAGTTACCTCGAGGAAACGCTTGCAGAAGGCGATGATTTTACAACGGCATTAAAGCAGTACATGAACTCCCATCACAAAGTAAAGTTACTTACCGCCGTACGGGAGCAGGAAAAAATTAAGGACGGCTATTACAGGAACTACTTTTTGAGGCAGTTTGTTAGTCCTAAAGGCCTTCTTGTAATTGCATCAGCAACGTCCACAATTTATATTGGCACACTGCTTGGCCCATGGATGTACAGGGTGTGTGTATTTCTGTTTACGCTGATGGTAATTTGGTTCTTAACAGGGTTTCTCGGCCTCAAATCACAATTTATATTGCGGCTGAAGGAGGAAGTGCAGGTATATTATCTGCTGCCTGTTCTTTTAGTGTCGCAGGGAAGGCGTTATTTTGAGGAGTGGCCGGTGCTGCCTTACCTGGAAATCATAGGCTTTGGTCTTATGTTTACTGCCTGTTATTTTATCTACTTAACTAACAAAGCTTATAAAACAACAAAATATGCCTAAACTAACGCAACAGCAAATACAGTTTATTTTTAACTATCTCGAAAACTCGGGTGTAGAATACCTTGATGCACGTGTCGAGATGACGGACCACGTAGCCTCGGCACTGGAAGCCATGGAAGGGGATTTTTATGAGAACTTTAAAGCGTATATGCTTCAAAATAAAAAAGACCTGTTAGCCCAGTACGGCAGGTTTAAAAAAATAGCATTGAACAAAGGCCTTACAGTGCTGAAGAATAATGTGTTTTCTGTATGGTTCATAGCTTCAGTAGTAGTCCTTTATCTGCTGAGATATCCTGCCGCCAACTATTTTGATGAAGAAACTATTATTGATGCTTATAAAGTTATAAGCCTTGTGCCTGCATTCACACTGGGCCTTTACTTGGGTTACATGCGAATCTTCAATCCACATACTTTTTCTGTACTAGACCAGGTGTTTCGGTTTTTTATTTTACTGAATATTTTTGATCCCAGGTTTATATTGAAGGGTTTGGTACCGGTAGCAATATATTTTTCGTTTCTTACAGTGTATTCATTTGCATCGTTAATCTCTTTCCTAAAAATATATAAACATTACAACAGGCTCTACGTCCAAAACCTTAAGTTGTCATGAAGTTAACACCGCAGCAAATACAGTTTATAGATAATTACCTGGGAAATTCAGGCATGAGGTACCTTGATGCCCGTGCAGAGATGACGGACCATGTTGCGTCCGCACTGGAAGGCCGGGAAGGGGATTTTTATGAGAACTTTAAAGCATATATGATTCAAAACAAAAAAGACCTTTTAACGCAATATGGTACTTTTAAAAATACTGCGTGGAAGAAAGGGCTTGGGGTAGTCGGGTATAATGTCTTTTCGTTATGGTTTGTATTGGCTGTTGTGGCTTTGGTGCTTTTAAACTATACTGCTGCTGATTATTTTGATGAGGCTACCCTTATAAATTCCTATAGGATAATGGCTCTTTTTTCAGGGGCGGTATACCTGGTAAGCACTACGTTTTATAAAGTTTTTAATAAGTGGAGTTTCTCTATTATTGAGCAGCCATTCGGGTTATTTATATTTATAAACCTGATGAATATAAGGCCCTTTATTGAAGAGTTGATACCGGCTGTAATACATGATTCGGTTATTACTGTATTCAGTATATCAGCGACTGTTTCTCTGTACAAAATATTTTATCGTTATAAAAAGCGCTACGTCCAAAATCTTAAGTATTCTTAAAAATATCCATAGGAATGTAATGAAAAAGCTAACTGAAGAACAGGCAGGACATTTAATGGAATTTACCCGTAGGCACTATGTAGAGTACTACGACCTACAGTGTGAGCTGGCGGACCACCTTGCCAATGGTATTGAAGCCGCATGGCAGGATAATCCCAAATTATCTTTTGAAGCCGCGCTGCAGAAAGAATTTAAAAAATTTGGCATATTCGGGTTTTCCGATATAGTAGAAAAACGCACGGTTGCCCTCCAGAAAAAGTATTACCGCCTGTTGTGGGGTTATTTTAAAAACTTCTTTCGCCTGCCTGTAGTTGCGGGTACCGTGTCGGCTATAATAGCAGTACGACTGTTGCTGCAATTGTCGCACTGGATTTTCGGGGCGCTTATCTTCAGTATGATAGTTATAGGCATAGTACGCCTTTACCGCTTGCGGAAAAATTATAAGGACAAACTGAAACGTACCGGGCAGAAATGGCTGCTGGAAGATACTATTTATGCCTGCGGCGGTGTCAGCGTGCTGCTCAATGTGCCGCTACAGTTATACATTAACATTAAAACAGTACCATCAGGCAGCATGTTATGGCTGCTTTCGGCCATTTTGGTGCTTATAGCCATTTATGATTATGTAGTGCTATGGGTGCTGCCATCGCGATCGGAAGGACACCTGGAAGAAGCTTACCCTGAATACAAATTTCAGGTTACAAAATAAATCTGTAACTTTTGCAGCATTTATTTTACTAATATACACAACAACCAAAACATAGTATGTTCTTACGATTTTTAAAGCTGGAATGGAAGTCTTTTTTTCGTTCAGCAAGCCTGGGTAAAAGTATAGGCTTACGGATTTTTTTGGCTTTTTTTGCCATATATTTTATGTTGATTTTCCTTAGTGCCGGCTTTTTGCTGCATGACATGATTACCGAATATTTTCCCGGTAAGAATGCTGTCTCCGTTGCCAACACCTTTGTACTCATCTGGCTGGTTGCCGACCTTTTTGTGAGGTTCTTCATGCAGAGCCTGCCGGTGCTCAACATTAAGCCATTTATGCCGGTGCCTGTAAGCAGGAAAACACAGGTGCATTACGTGCTGCTTAAGAGCCTTTTTTCGTATTTCAATTTCCTGCCATTACTGCTTATTGTACCTTTTGGGCTCATTAGCTACAATGAGGGCTCGCTGGCAGGCGGGGAGGCTGCGGCATGGATAGGCAGCATGGTAGTTTTTACCATTGGGGTTAATTATGCTAACTTTTTAATCAAGAAGAAGTTTGCAGAAAATATAAAAGCCCTCCTTCCTTTTGTAGTCCTTGTGGCGGCACTGGCAGCACTTGAATATTATGGGGTTTTGAGTATAACGCAATATACCGGGGCAGCATTTGATGCGCTCATAAGCATGCCTTTTGTGTCATTGCTGTTTATTTTACTGCCTGTAGGCCTTTATTACCTTAATTTCACTTACCTGGTAAAAAACTTCTACCTTGATGCTTCTGTAAAACGGAAAAGTGATAAGGTTGATACTACAGATTACGGCTGGACGCGCCGTTTCGGCGATATTGCCCCGTTCCTGCAGCTTGACCTGAAGCTGATATTCAGGAACAAAAGGCCGAAGACTACCGTTTTCCTCAGCTTTATATTCCTGCTCTACGGGCTCATATTCCTGCGGGACGACTCCCCTTCGGGCGAAATAATGCACGTATTTGCAGGTATATTCATCACCGGCATATTTATGATTAATTTTGGCCAGTTTATCCCCGCGTGGGACAGCGCGTATTATTCAATGATAATGTCGCAAAACATTTCCATCCGCCAGTACCTGGCTTCAAAAGCAGGGTTGCTCACCTTCTCAGTGGTGGTGCTTACGGTGCTGTCAACCCCGTATGCCTATTTCGGCATAGAATTGCTTTTTACCATAGTAGCCTGTGCCCTATATAACATCGGCATCAACGTACCTATGCTGCTGTATGCCGGTTCATTCAATAAAAAGAAGATAAGCCTCGAGAAGAGCCCGTTCATGAACTACCAGGGTACCGGCGCGGCACAGTGGATAATAGGTATCCCGCTGCTATTACTGCCCATGGGCATCTGGATAACGCTCAAGTTTACCACGGGCTATAACACGGCTTCAGCAGTTCTGGGCGCTATAGGTGTTGCCGGTATTGCCCTGCGGGGCTTGATGATGAAGAAGATCGCATCAGCTTACAGGACAGGAAAATACGCGGCAATAAGCGGTTTTAAAGAAGAAGAAAACTAATAAATCAACAAACCATGATACAGGTACATAATTTAAAGAAAGCCTATAACGGCACAGTGGTATTAAACATAGAACACCTTGAAATAAAAAAGGGTGAAAGCTTCGGCCTGGTAGGTAATAACGGCGCGGGAAAAACTACATTTTTCAGCCTGTTGCTCGACCTGATACAGCCATCTGCGGGATATATAACCACAAACAATATCAAAGTACATGAAAGTGAGGCATGGAAACCGTTTACGGCCGCCTTCCTTGACGAAAGTTTCCTTATCGGCTACCTTACACCCCAAGAGTATTTTTATTTTATAGGCGAATTGCGCGGCTGCAATAAAGCGGATGTTGACGCCCTGCTGGCACAGCATGAAGATTTCTTTAACGGGGAAATACTTGGCAAAAAGAAATACCTGCGCGACCTGAGTAAAGGGAACCAGAAAAAAGTAGGCATCATTGCCACCCTCATAGGTAATCCGGAAGTGATAATACTGGATGAGCCTTTTGCCAATCTGGACCCTACCACACAAATAAGGCTGAAAAAAATAATTAAGGATTTAGCGGAAAACAAAGAAGTTACCATACTGGTATCAAGCCATGACCTGATGCACACCACCGAAGTAAGCGACAGGATAGTAGCGCTGAACAAAGGCCAGGTGGTAAAAGACATACAAACTTCTGCCGAAACCCTTAAAGAGCTGGAAGAGTTTTTTGCGGTTTAATCTGGGAGACAGCCAGCCACAGATTCTTTTCTCATAACGCGCCGGTACAGTAAAACCGGCGTTTGTTTTTTTAATAAAAAACATTACACATTTCAAAAAGAAGCGTATTTTTACCCCTCGCTATACTAAAACAGTATTTTTAGAAGTTAAGGGAATAAAAGCTTTTACATTGAAAACCAGTACGTATAAATATTTTGCCCTGTTGTTTTTTGGCGGGCTTTTAGTGGCATGCTCAACGAAGAAGAACAGGTTTATAAACCGTAATTACCACGGGTTAACTACAGAGTATAACGTACTCTATAACGGCGACCTTGCCCTGCAGGCAGGCCTTGCCGAACTTAAAACCACTTACCAGGACAATTTTTGGGAAATACTGCCCGTAGAACGGATGCAGCTTACCGAAGAGCAAATGGGCCCTTCCGATAAAAAGAACCCTAACTTTGAACGCTCTGAAGGGAAAGCCACAAAGGCCATACAAAAGCACTCCATGAACATTGGCGGTAGTGAGTATAATCCTCAAATGGATGAGGCGCACCTGCTGCTGGGCAAAACCCGCTATTATGATAACAGGTTTCTACCGGCGCTGGAAGCATTTAATTATATTTTGTATAAACACCCAAACAGCGATAAAATATACGAGGCTAAAGTATGGAGGGAAAAAACCAACCTCCGCCTGGAAAATGAGGCAATAGCCATTAAAAACCTAAAAGTACTTATTAAGGAAAAAGAACTGAAGCCACAGGTACTTGCTGATGCCAATGCCACGCTGGCTCAGGCATATATGGCCATACAGGCTATTGATAGTGCTGTTGCACCTATAAAAAGGGCGGTGGAAGCCACACCTCTGAATGAAGAGCGCGCCCGCTACAGGTTTATTCTGGCCCAGCTATATGAAAAGCTTAACTATAAAGACAGTGCTTATGCCGCATACCAGGCAGTAATAGATATGAACAGGAAATCGCCCAGGCACTATGTCTTACAGGCACATGGCAGGCAGGCAGCACAGTTTGATTATGCCAAAGGTGATACCCTGGGTTTTATGAAAAAATACCGGCGCCTGCTGGAAGACCGTGAGAACAGGCCATACCTTGATGTTATAAACCACCAGGTTGGCTTATTTTATGATAAGCAGAATATTGATGACAAAGCTATACGGTATTACAACAAGTCATTAAGGGCCAATTCAAAAGATAAATACCTAAACGCGTCTAATCACAGGAACCTGGCCGAAATATATTTTGAACAGGCAAAATATGCACGGGCGGGGCAATATTATGACAGCACCATGGTGTTCCTTAATAGCAGGACAAGGGAATATAAACAGATAAAGAAAAAACGCGACAACCTCGCTGATGTAATAAAATATGAAGGAATAGCGCAGACCAATGACAGCATACTTAACCTGGTAGCGCTTTCAGAACCTGAAAGAAAAGTTTTCTTCGAAAAATATATAGTAAAGCTGAAAAAGCAGGAAGAAGAATTAAAAAAGAAGCAGGAAGCCGAAGACCGGAAACAACAGGATATGGCCAGGAACACCGGAAGTAACGATGCTTTCGCTATGGACGCCCCTCCTCAGGGCCTGGGCCTGCGAAACAGCAGCGACTCAAAGTTATCCGCGAAGAACTCCGCTAAACAGCAGGATCCAGCCTCAAAGACAGGCTTATCATCCGGAGCGGGCGACAAATTCTATTTTTACAATACATCAACAGTGGCATATGGTAAAATAGAATTTCAGAAACGGTGGGGCAACCGCCCACTTACAGACAACTGGCGGTGGGCTGCGGAAATTGCAAACAGCAACAAAGCAAAAGAATCGGCTGGTGATACGGAGAAAGAAAAAGAAAAAGATATAGCCGCGGGTAAGGGAGGGGTTGAAGACCCAAGGTATATACCCGAATTTTACCTCAAGCAGTTACCGTCTTCGCAGGCAGCCATAGACAGCCTTACCAAAGACCGAAATTTTGCCTATTACCAGTTGGGTATTATTTACAAAGAGAAATTTAGCGAATACAGAAGGGCGGCTGACAAGCTGGAGAAGCTGCTGGCCAATAACCCCGAAGAGCGCCTTGTACTGCCCGCCTTGTACAACCTGTACAGGATATACGAAATAATTGACCCCGCAAAAGCTGAAACTTACAAGCAACAGATACTGTCTCAATACCCCTCAAGCAGGTATGCAGAAATAATACGCAACCCTGCCTCAGAAGACATCGTTTCAGGAAGCCCTGAGGCTATATACACCGCCTTGTACAAACAGTATGAGAAAGGGGAGATAAGGAAAGTATTGGAACAAGTTGCAAAAAATATTGAAACGTACACAGGCGAAGAAATAGTTTCAAAATTTGAAATGCTGAAGGCAAACACGCTTGGTAGGCTGGAGGGCGTTGAGGTGTATAAACAGGCGCTCAATTTTGTGGCGCTTACCTACCCAAACAGCGCCGAAGGCAAGAAAGCCGAGGCATTGCTTGCCAGTGATGTGCCACTGCTGGAAAAGCTGTCTTTTGGACACCCGGCGCCAAGCTGGAAAATTATTTTTAAAGTGGCGCCCAGGGATGTGAAAAACAAGGCACTTACAGACAAGATTTTAAAATTTATTAAAGACGGCCTCAATAACAGCATTACCCTGTCAACTGATATATACACCCTGGATGAAGATTTTGTGGTTATCCACGGGTTTAACAGCAGGCTGGCCGCCGTTGACGCGGTAAGTATCCTTAAGGACTACAAGGGATATAAAGTAGCCGAAACGCCCATTATCATTTCCAGTGAAGATTATAAGGTAGTGCAGGTAAAAAAGAACCTTAATGAGTTTTTAGCAGTAAAGTAAAAGCATATGTTTGATAAACCTCAGAAATCATACACTGACCTTCTTGGCAAAACCAACAGGATTGTTGAAGGGACAACCATAAAAGGCGATATAATTTCGCAGGCCGATTTCAGGCTTGATGGTGAACTTATAGGTAACTTTGCCTCAAAAGGTAAATTAGTGATTGGCCCCGCAGGCAGTGTTATAGGTGATATTATTTGCAGAAATGCTGATATCGAAGGCCGGTTTAACGGAAAAATAGAAGTAACCGAAATGCTCAATGTAAAATCAAAAGCACATATAACCGGCGAAGTCACCGTGGGCAAACTATCAGTAGAGCCCGGCGCGGAGTTTAGTGCTTCGTGCATTATGAAAACGCCTGTAAAAGCAATCCCTAAAAACAATAATGAGCAGCAACAGGCCGGATAAGAACCCCAATAAATGGCTTGTGCTTATCAGCCTCCCCATACAAATGGGTATAGTTATTTTCGCATTTTCTTGGGTTGGCGCTTTGCTCGATGAAAAATACCCTAATGAAGGCAGCTGGTACCGTAAAGGCTTTATCCTAGCAGGGGTTTTCCTGTCACTTTACTACCTGATACGCCAGGTACAAAATCTTGATAAAAAAAATTAAATGACTGTAAAAAACTACAGCCTCTTGCTTAAAATGTCAGCCGCGGCGGCGGTATTTTATACACTTAATAAACTTCTTTTTTTGCTGCCAGGACTTGAGGTACATTATGCAGCCTACCACCATAGCCTGGAAAAACTATACCTGTTTTTCCTGGCCTGTTCTGTAATTGTACTCCTTACTGTTATTTTGGTCAATGCCAGGACGCCGGATAATACCGGATTTGCCTACGTTGGGGGTACACTCCTGCAGATGGGCTTATGCTACATAATGCTGCGGCCGATACTTGGCGCCTCTGATGCTAATGCCGGATTTGAAAAGGCCAATTTCTTTTTAGTATTTCTTTTGTTTTTAGCAACGGAAACCCTTCTTGCCATACAAATTTTAAACAAAAAACAATAATTGCCGCATTACCTGGCAATTATTAAAAAAAATAATTTTCAGGGTGTTGAAATATTAATAATTAGCGTTACCTTTGCGCAAAATTTGAGGACCCGTAAAAATTAAGATAAGGCAATGGTGATTTCCAATAAACCGCTTAAATTCATAATGGCAGCCTTAGTTGCCTGTATCCCTTTCAGTAATTTTGCAAATACACCACAGGATTCTATATTAGCTGACGTAAAACCTGCTGATGTCGAGTCGGTTTCGGTGCATACGGATGCGGAAGGCCCCGCTCTGGACATAAAGACAAAAAGCAAGCAGCATATACTCCACCACGTCAGAGATTCTCATGATTTTACCTTTTTTTCGGATGAAGCCGCAGGTAAACATTATGGTTTCCCACTGCCGGTCATTTTATGGGATAATGGGCTGCATGTGTTCATGTCCTCTGAATTCCATCACGGAGAAAAGGCGGCTGAAAGCAACGGCAACTATTACGTGCTCAACCATCACGACAATAAAATTTATAAAGTAGATGGCCCGGAAGGCAAACTGAATTATGAACATGGGCATGAGCACCCTACCAATGCTAAGCCACTTGACCTTTCTATAACCAAAAGCGTACTGATGATTCTGGTTACAGCAATCCTGATGCTGGTTATTTTTACAGGACTTGCAAGGACATATCCTAAAAATGGCGGTATTGCTTCAGGTTTTGGACGTTTCTTTGAGCCTTTTGTTGTGTACATCCGTGATGAGATAGCTATTCCAAACATTGGTGAAAAACACTATAAAAGATATATGAGCTACCTGCTCACCATATTCTTCTTTATATGGTTCCTCAATATTTTTGGGCTTACGCCGCTTGGGGTAAACGTTACCGGTAACTTTACAGTGACGGCTGCCTTAGCAATTTTGACTTACGTTATTACAACATTTACTGCAAATAAAAACTACTGGGGGCATATCTTCTGGATGCCGGGCGTGCCATGGCCTATGAGGATTATCCTTGCGCCGATCGAGCTTTTAGGCACCATAATCAAGCCATTCTCATTAATGATACGTCTTTATGCCAATATATTTGCGGGGCATATCGTATTGATGAGCATCATAGCGCTTATGTTTATATTTAAGAACTGGATAGGAAGCACGCTGTCCTTTGGGCTTGCATTTGTACTGTCAATCCTTGAGATACTGGTAGCGCTGTTACAGGCTTATATATTTACGATGCTTTCAGCCCTGTACTTTGGCGCGGCAGTTGAAGAGCATCACCATGAAGAGCATCATGCAGAGGCACATCATTAATAAAGTGAACGTTTAATTTTTAAATTAATATATTATGCAAATTCCAACAATTGTAGGAGCAGGCCTTATCGTAATCGGTGCGGGTCTTGGTATTGGTAAAATCGGTGGTTCAGCAATGGACGCTATCGCTCGCCAGCCTGAGGCTTCTGGTAAAATCCAGACCGCTATGCTTATCGCTGCCGCTCTTATTGAAGGTATTGGTTTCGCGGCTCTTTTCGCTGCGTAATCAAAAAAATCCAAAACAGCAGTGCCAACGGTTGGTTGTAACTGCTGTTTAAAAACAAAGACAAACATTTTTAATTTAAAATATAATGGAGAAGTTATTAAACGATTTTTCATACGGGTTGTTCTTCTGGCAGGTACTTATTTTTGTACTACTTATAGTACTACTTAAAAAATTTGCGTGGAAACCAATACTTGATTCAGTTAATACCAGGGAGCAGGGTATCAAGGATGCGCTGGCTTCTGCAGAGGCTGCCCGTAAGGAAATGCAGAACCTTCAGGCTGATAACCAGAGGATACTTCAGGAGGCAAGGCTCGAAAGGGATGCCATGATAAAAGAGGCGCGAGAAATTAAAGAAAAGATGATTGCTGACGCCAAAGCCGAAGCACAGGCAGAAGGAGCAAAAATGATTGAGCAGGCTAAGGCTACTATAAATAGTGAGAAAAATGCCGCTATGGCAGAGCTAAAAAGCCAGGTTTCAGTCCTTTCAGTTGAAATCGCTGAAAAACTACTTAAAAATGAACTGTCTAACAAGGAAGTCCAGGCAGCACTGGTTGAAAACTTGTTAGGAGATATCAAATTAAACTAACACGCTATGACAGGTTCAAGAGCAGCAGTACGATATGCAAAGGCAATCCTGGAAATGGCACAGGCTTCAGGCACTGCAGATCAGGTTAATAATGATATGTCCCTGATAGCCAAAACGATAAAAGAAAATACAGAACTGGAAACGTTCCTTAACAGCCCTAACGTAAAGCTTGAAGCAAAAGAGTCGGCGCTTAAGGAAATATTTACAGGCACAAGTAATATTACACACGGCCTTTTCCGTCTTTTGCTTGAAAACAAGAGATTTGAGATACTCGGGCAGGTAGCCATGCAATACAAGGCACAATACGATACGCTTAACGGTGTTGAGGAAGCGGTGGTTACTACTGCATTCCCTATCACTCCCGAGCTTGAAGCAAAAGTACTCAACAAGATAAAAGAATTTTCAGATAAAAAAATAACGCTTAAAAATATAGTGGACCCCGCTATCATCGGCGGCTTCATCTTAAGGATAGGCGATAAGCAGTTCAATGCATCGGTGGCTAACAGGCTACTGACACTAAAAAGAGAATTAAGTAATTAGTATTTACCACACAAAAGTGTTTAAATTATAGCAAGATGGCAGAAATTAAACCGGCTGAAATTTCAGCGATATTAAAGAAAAAAATATCCGGTTTTGAATCGGGAGCTACGTTAGAAGAGGTAGGCACCGTGCTTCACGTAGGTGATGGTATTGCCCGTGTTTACGGACTTTCAAATGCTCAGTATGGTGAGCTTGTAGAGTTCGAAACCGGTTTGGAAGGTATAGTGCTCAACCTTGAGGAAGACAACGTTGGTGTTGTACTCCTTGGCCCTTTCCAGGCAATTAAAGAAGGTTCTACCGTAAAAAGGACGCAGCGTATTGCTTCTTTAAAAGTGGGTGAAGAAATGGTTGGCCGTGTAGTTGATACACTTGGTAACCCAATTGACGGTAAAGGCCCTATTAGTGGCGACCTTTATGAGATGCCACTTGAGCGCAAAGCGCCGGGTGTTATCTTCCGCCAGCCGGTAACTGAGCCACTGCAAACCGGTATTAAGGCTATTGATGCCATGATCCCTGTAGGGCGTGGGCAGCGTGAGCTTGTAATTGGCGACCGCCAGACAGGTAAAACAACTGTTTGTATTGATACCATCCTTAACCAGAAAGAATTTTATGATGCAGGCAAGCCTGTATTCTGTATATATGTTGCTGTAGGCCAAAAGGCTTCTACTGTAGCCGGTATTGCCAAAACCCTTGAAGAAAAAGGAGCTATGGCTTATACCGTAATTGTTGCCGCTAACGCATCTGACCCGGCCCCGATGCAGGTATATGCCCCTTTTGCGGGTGCTGCCATCGGAGAATATTTCCGTGATACAGGACGTCCGGCCCTTATTATTTATGATGACCTTTCAAAACAGGCGGTTGCTTACCGTGAGGTATCGCTGCTGTTAAGGAGGCCACCGGGACGTGAAGCTTATCCGGGCGACGTTTTCTACCTTCACTCAAGGCTTCTTGAGCGTGCAGCAAAGGTTATTGCTGACGATGGTATAGCAAAGAATATGAACGACCTTCCGGAATCGATAAAGCCTATCGTAAAAGGCGGGGGCTCATTAACCGCACTTCCAATTATTGAAACACAAGCGGGTGACGTTTCTGCGTATATCCCAACCAACGTAATCTCAATCACTGACGGACAGATTTTCCTTGAGTCTGACCTGTTCAACTCAGGTGTACGCCCTGCAATCAACGTAGGTATTTCGGTATCGCGTGTGGGTGGTAATGCACAAATCAAGTCGATGAAGAAAGTAGCAGGTACCCTTAAGCTTGACCAGGCACAGTTCCGTGAGCTTGAGGCGTTCGCTAAGTTCGGTTCTGACCTTGATGCGGTTACACTAAACGTAATTGAAAAAGGCCGCAGGAACGTTGAGATACTAAAGCAGGCTATCAACGACCCGTTCACGGTAGAAGACCAGGTGGCTATTATCTATGCAGGTTCTAAAAACCTGTTGAGGAATGTACCGGTTAACAAGGTAAAAGAGTTTGAAAAAGATTACCTTGAGTACCTTAACGCTAAGCACAGGGATACACTTGATGCGCTTAAGGCAGGTAAATTTACGGACGAGATCACTGATGTGCTTGAAAAAGCTGCAGCTGAGATCGCTGCGAAATACTAATAATAATGTACCAATGAGCAAATGTAGCAATGTAACAAATTGCTACATTGTTTCAATTGATTAATTTACACATTATAAATGGCAAACTTAAAGGAAATACGTAACAGGATTGCTTCGGTTTCATCCACCATGCAGATTACCAGCGCCATGAAGATGGTTTCTGCTGCCAAGCTTAAAAAAGCTCAGGATGCTATAACCGCAATGAGGCCTTACGCAGAAAAGCTTACCGAACTATTGCAAAACCTTAGCGCCACCCTTGAAGGCGATACAGGAGGAGCATATGCCGAGCAGCGCCAGGTAAATAAGGTTCTTCTGGTTGTAGTAACATCCAACAGGGGTTTGGCAGGTGCTTTTAATTCCAATGTAATTAAACAGGTAAGGGTGCTTCAGGAGCAATATGCGGGTAAGCAGGTAGATCTTTTAACTATTGGTAAAAAAGGTGATGACGGCCTTAAAAAATCGGCTACTGTTATAGCAAACCACAATGGCCTCTTTGATGCGCTTACGTTTGAAAATGTTGCCGGGATTGCTGAAAACCTGATGCAGAAATTTGTTGACGGCGAATATGACAGGATTGAGCTGGTGTATAATCATTTTAAAAATGCCGCTACACAAATTGTAAAAACAGAGCAGTTCCTTCCTTTAACACCGGCAGGAGCAGTGGAAACTACAGCAACGGTGGACTACATATTTGAACCGTCAAAAGAAGAAATAGTGCTAAGCCTTATCCCGCTGTCGCTAAAAACACAGTTGTACAAGGCGGTGCGCGATTCATTTGCCTCAGAGCACGGTGCCCGTATGACGGCCATGCACAAAGCTACCGACAATGCTACGGCACTTAGGAACCAGCTTAAGCTTACCTACAACAAAGCCCGCCAGGCTGCCATTACAGGAGAGATCCTTGAAATTGTAGGCGGTGCGGAAGCATTGAATGGGTAATTAAAATAAAGTTATATATTTGAAAGGCTGTCCGATAGGGCGGCCTTTTTTACTTAGTTCAATGTAAAATATGTATTTTAGCGTAATCTTTTTAATCTATGCCAGGACAAATTCCATTAAATCTATGGATTTATCGTATTATACATATTCATAATTTGGAGTATCTTCTTACAAATGGATTACATGTGAGAAATCATAAAAATGCTGATCCTAATTATATTAATATAGGCGATTCAGAATTGATTGCTAAAAGAAATACTTATAAGGTTAAGATAGACCCTCCGAATGGAAATTTAGGAGATTACGTGCCATTTTATTTTGGTCGATTATCTCCGATGCTCTTAAAAATTAAAAATGGAACTAATGGTATAACAAAAAGATCACAAGATGAAATTGTTTATATTGTTTGTGACATAAATAATATTGTTGAAAATTGTAAACAATGGTGCTTTACAAACGGTCATGCAAAGAATGCAATAACAGAGTTTTACAACAATCTTGAGAATTTGAATGAAGTAGATTGGAATATAGTTAATGAACGATATTGGAATAATACTGATGATGATTTTGATAGAATGAGAAGAAAACAGGCAGAATTTTTAATTAGAGATTATGTTCCTGTTGTGTGTATAAAGTGGATTATTGTTAATAGTAAAGATTCCTTTGAGATTGTCGAAACTTTATTGTAGAAATTGCATTTACAAATACAAATTGATATTAATCCAAATAATTCCTTTTATTACTAATGAAATTTGTTAAAGGAAATCTTTTAGAATCGGATTCTCAAGCTCTAGTAAACACAGTCAATACTGTGGGTGTTATGGGTAAAGGCATTGCTTTGCAATTTAAAGAGACGTTTCCTACTAATTATAAAACTTATTTGGAAAAATGCAAAAGGAACGAGCTTTTTCCCGGTAAATTACTAGTTGTAAAAGAAATTAATATCTCAGGCGAAAAATTAATTATAAACTTTCCAACTAAGACAGAGTGGTATCTTAAATCAAAATACGAATATATTGAAGAAGGGCTAGTTGCTTTAGTTAATACTATTAAAGAATATAATATTAAAAGTATTGCAATTCCTCCTCTTGGATGTGGTAATGGAGGGCTAAGATGGGAAAAAGTAAGATTATTAATGGAAAATTATTTAAATAATTTAAGGGATGTTGATATTATCATTTATGAGCCAAACGAAGAGGTAAAAGAAATTCTTAAAAAACAAAGAATTAAGAAAGATATTAAATTGACGCAAGCCCGCTCAATGTTGCTCTACGCTATGTTCTATTATGAATCTTATGGAGAGAACGTAAGTTTATTTGTAGCAAATAAACTAGCTTACTTTTTAAAAAGATTGGGTGAAAAAAGTTTTAATAGGTTAATATTTGAAGCAAATCATTATGGTCCTTACAGTGTTGGAGTTGAGCATCTTTTGCATCATTTAAATGGTAAATATATAAAAGGTTTAGAACAAATGCAGGCTAAAGCTTTTGAACCTCTAGAATTGCAGTATAATAAATTACCAGAAATAAGTGAATATGTTAGAAAGGAACTAAATGATGAGCAGAGAAGACGACTTTCGAATTTAATCAAATTAATAGATGGTTTTCAATCAGCGCTCTCACTAGAAGTATTAGCGACAGTTGATTTCATAAAAAAAGATAATCCTACTATTGTAGAAAGTGAGATAATTAGTACTATACATAATTGGTCTAACCGCAAAAAGAATTTGTTTAAAGATCAATATATTCATATTGCTAACAGACACTTAAATGAATATGGGAGTAAGTTGGACATTCAATAATTTTTAGCTTGAGCCTCAAAAACCTTTTTAAGCAAACTGCTATATATGGCATTGCCACTGTGGTGCCGCGCATGTTCAGCTTTATACTTACGCCGCTGCACACTACTCCGGGTGTAATGGGTGATGCCAAATTCGGGCAGGTATCTATAATATTTTCTTACCTGGTTTTCTTTAATGTGGTACTGTCATACGGTATGGAAACGGCTTTTTTCAGGTTTTATAATACTGAAGACAAAAGAAAAGTTACCAGCACTGCTACCATATCGCTGTTCTGGTCATCGGTACTGTTTTTATGTGCCGGGTTGCTTTGCCGTAAATACATAGGCCTTGGCCTTGATGTTGATCCTGAATATATAACCTATATTGTTTGGGTGCTGGCCCTTGATGCGCTGGTTATTGTACCTTTTGCCAGGCTGCGCGCCGAAGGAAGGCCGGTATTTTATGCTATGGTCAAAATAGGTAATGTTGCTTTCAACCTGCTGCTCAACCTCTTCTTCCTCTTGTGGCTGCCCCGTCTTGCTGCCGCTTATCCCGGTAGTTTTATAGCTACCTTATATGCTGAAGATTTCCAGGTTGGGTATGTGTTGCTGGCCAGCGTGCTGGCAAGCCTTGCAACATTTATCGTGTTTCTTCCGCACTACCTTCGCTTATCATGGCATTTTAACAGCGGGCTCTGGAAAACCATGATGCGCTATTCGGTACCGGTTATGTGGGCAGGCATTGCCTTCGCCATTAATGAAACGTTTGACAGGCCCCTGTTGGATTTTATGGGGGTGCCCAAAAGCGAAATAGGCGCCTATTCTGCCTGCTACAAGCTTGCGCTCTTCATGACCCTGTTCACTACCGCGTTCAGGCTGGGTATTGAGCCATTCTTCTTCAGCCATGCCGGCAATGAAAATGCAGCCCAAACCTATGCAACCATTACAAGGTATTTTGTAATTTTTGGTGCTGCAATACTGGTAGGTGTAGTGGTGTTTGCTGATTTGCTGAAAGTTTTAATTATTCGCGACCGCTCTATGTGGGAAGCCATGAAAGTGGTGCCGCTTATCATAACAGCCAACTTTTTCCTGGGCATATATACCAACCTGTCGGTGTGGTATAAACTTTCAGATAAAACCAAAATGGGTGCTTATATCTCTTTGGCCGGAGCAGCAGTAACTTTGGTTTTCAATATGGCACTGATACCGGTATGGGGCTATATGGGTTCGACCATTGCAACAATTTCAGCCTATGGTACCATGATGGTTATATCCTACATGGCAGGAGCAAAGTATTATCCCATACCCTATGATGTTAAAAGTATAGGTGGCTATCTTGGGCTGTCGATAGCACTGTCAATGCTTTATTTTTATTTCTTCAGGGAAAATTATCTTGTAGGGCTGGCGGTGCTGGCAATTTTTGGATTTTTCATTTACAGGAACGAAAAGGACGCTTTGCGGCGTATCATCAGCCGTAAATAATAACCCGCAGTTATTTGTTAATTAACAATTGTATCATAAATTTGGTTCTTTACTAATCTTCACCTGTAATGACAATTAAGATAATCAACACATCCCAGCACCCTTTACCCAATTATGAAACCATAGCCTCGGCCGGGATGGACCTGAGGGCAAACCTTGATGAGCCTGTAGTATTGCCACCACTGGGCAGGGCTATCATAAAAACAGGTTTGTTCATTGAATTGCCTATGGGGTATGAGGCGCAGGTAAGGCCGCGCAGCGGCCTGGCAGCTAAAAAAGGTGTTACGGTACTAAACAGCCCGGGCACTGTTGATGCCGATTACAGGGGTGAGATAGGAGTTATTTTAGTGAATCTTTCAGGAGAGGCATTTACTGTTGAAAATGGCGAACGTATAGCACAGCTGGTAATTGCAAAGCATGAGCGCGCGGAGTGGATAGAAGTAGAAGAGCTAACAGAAACAACAAGAGGTACCGGAGGCTTTGGCAGCACCGGAGTTAAATAATTAGATAGTAAAGAATAACATCAACCATAACATAACACATCAACCATGAAAATAATTGTACCTATGGCGGGCAGGGGCTCACGCCTGCGCCCGCATACTTTAACAGTGCCGAAACCTTTAATCCCTATAGCAGGTAAACCTATTGTACACAGGCTTGTAGAAGACATTGCAGGTGTACTGAACCAGGAGATTGAGGAAATAGCCTTTATAATCCATAAGGATTTTGGCGATAAAGTGCCTAAAGACCTGATAGCCATTGCTGAAAAGCTTGGGGCAAAAGGCACAATATATTACCAGGACCAGCCGCTGGGTACAGCCCACGCTATTATGAGCGCGAAGGAGTCAATGAGCGGGCCTATAGTAGTGGCTTACGCCGATACACTATTTCGTGCTGATTTTACGTTAGATACTACGGCTGACAGTGTAATATGGGTAAAGCAGGTTGATGATCCCAGCGCCTTTGGCGTAGTGCAGCTTAATGACAGGAATGAGATTGTTGATTTTGTGGAAAAACCAAAAGATTTTGTATCTGACCTGGCTATTATAGGTATCTATTATTTTAAGAGCGGTGAAACTTTAAGGAGCGAACTGCAGTACCTCCTGGATAATGATATAATGAAGGGTGGCGAGTACCAGCTTACAGACGGACTGGAGAACATGAAGCAGAAAGGCATGAAATTTGTTCCCGGTAAAGTAGACGAATGGATGGATTGCGGCAACAAGAATGTTACAGTAGATACCAACACCCGTATGCTGGGCTTCCTGCATAATGACGGTGAGAACCTGGTGTCGGGTTCGGTTGTTGCTGATAACAGTACCATTATTCCGCCCTGCTTTATTGGCGAAAATGTAGTGCTTAAAAATGCTGTTATAGGCCCTAATGTATCGCTTGGCGCTAATACAAGGGTTGAGGACAGTACTGTAAAAAACAGCCTTGTACAAACAGGTGTTACCATAAAAAATGCTAACTTAGACAATGCAATGATAGGAAACCATGCTTCTTTCAACGGTAATTTTACCAGCATAAGCATAGGCGACTATTCAGTTTTAGAATAAATGAAATTAAAAACCCTTTTTTACAGCTTGCTGCTTTCAGGATTTTTAGGTCCTGCCGTTTCTTATGCCCAGCAGGAGCCGGATGAAATGGCCCTGGCCACTGATGAGTTTGAAAATAATTTTTATGAAGCATTAAAGCAAAAGGGAATTGAAAACTATGATAAGGCTATACAGTCGTTGCAAAAATGCCTTGCAAAACAGCCCTCAAATCCTGTAGTTTTTAATGAGCTTGGTAAGAATTACCTCGCCATGAAAAACTATCCCGAGGCTGAAAAGGCTTTTTTAAAAGCAACAGAGCTTGACCCTAAAAACCGTTGGTACTGGGCCGGCCTTTATGATGTATATTATGCCACACAGGACTTTAACCGGTCAATACCTGTGGTACAAAAACTGACCGAGTGGCGCAAAGAGTATTACCAGGAAGACCTTGTTTCATTATACATGCATACCCGCCAGTATGACAAAGCATTAGCACTTATCAATGAGCTGGAACAAACAGTAGGGCAGTCAGAAAAGAGGGAGGTTTATAAACTGCAGATATTAAGCGAAGATAAATATAAAAAACCGCAGAAAGAAGCCCTTGAAGCAGCTATAAAGAAGAACCCTAAGGAAGAGTCTAATTACCTACAGCTCATATACCTGTATTCTGAAACCAACCAGGAAGCCAAGGCAGAGGAAGTGGCAAAGCTCCTTGAAAAAGAAATCCCGGCTTCTGACTGGGCACAGGTAAGCCTGTTTAAGTTCCACCTGAATAATAATGAAGGGGAAAAAGCCGTAGCCTCTATGTATAAAATATTGGGCAGTGCTAAAATAGACAGGAAAATAAAGCACAGGGTGCTTAATGAGTTCCTCATCTATTCTTCAACCACCACCAAGTATGATGCCGACCTTGAAAAAGCAGTAGGTTACTTTGAGGATGAAAAAGCAATTAATGTACCTAAAGAAGTAGGCAAGTTCTTTTTCAACAAAAGGAATTTTGCCAAAGCTGCGGCGTATTTTGCCAAAGGCCTTTCAACAAAAGAAGATGATATTGAAACAGTGGAGCTACTGCTCTATTCTTATGCAGAGGACCTGCAGATAGAAAATCTGTATAAAGTAGCGGCAGAGTACCTTGAAATTTATCCTACCCATGCCCGGCTGTATTATTTTGCAGGGCTGGCTTCAAACAACCTTAAGCAACATAACAAAGCCAAAGAATACCTGGAGAACGGCCTTGATTTTGTGGTAGATGATACCGAACTTGAGTCAAATATCAACAGGCAGCTTGGAGAGGCATACAAAGGGCTTGGCGATGATAAAAAGAAGCAGGCGTATTTTGAAAAAGCCGATAAGCTTATAAAAGCAAAAAGCAATAAATGAAAAAAATAACCGTATTACTACTATTAATAGCCCTTGCTTCCTGTAAATCGAAACAGGCGGTAGTTGCCGAACAAAGTGCAACTGCCGATAAAGGCGCCAAGGCTGTAATGGAAGGGCATTACAAGAACCGTAAAGACTTCCGGACGCTGCACATAAGCGCCGGGGCAAATTATAAAGACAGTAAGCAGTCGCATAGCATGTCTGCCGACATTCGCATTAAAAAAGATGAGATCATCCTTATCAGCGTCCGCTTTTTAGGCATAACCATGGCCAAAGCCATGATAACCCCTGAAAAAGTAAGCTATTATGAAAAGATAAACAATACGTATTTTGAAGGCAACTATGCAGTACTAAGCCGGTGGTTGGGTACAGAGCTTGATTATAACAAGGTGCAGAACATATTTTTAGGTGAGACTATTGATAACCTGGAAAAGGGCACTTACCAGTCAGTTATAGAAAATGGCCTTTATAAGCTGATGGCAAAGCAAAAAAACCAGATAACGAAACAGTTTTACTTTGAAGGGGCTAACTATCTTTTAAAGGAACAGGCCATAGAGCAGGCAGGCCAGGAGGCCAGGAGGCTTACCATAAAGTATCCTGCCCATAAAGAATACAATAAGGGTATTTTACCATCAGAAATAAAAATTGAGGCAGAACAAAAAGACAGGGTATATATATCGGTTGACTATAATAACGTTACCTTTGATGAGGATTTATCATTTCCTTACAGCATACCAGAAGGTTTTGAGCAGATTTTAATTGACTAATCCGTAAGCACACACATGGCAAGACTCTTCCTTACTATTGTTTTTACTGCCCTTGCTGCCGTGGCATGGGGCCAGAATGAGCAGCAAAAAAAGCTGGAACAGCGCAAGGCCCAGATACAGAAAGAGATCAGGGAGTTCCAGGAATTACTGAGCAGGGAAAAGAAAAAAGAAAGGTCGGTGCTTGGCGAGATATCTGAAAAGCAGACCAAAATAAAACTCAACGAAAAACTCATTAATACCACCCAAAAGCAGACACGCCTGCTTAATGATGACATATACCTTAACCAGCTGCAGGTAAACAAAATGAACCGCGAGCTTGAGGCGCTTAAGCAAGATTATGCCGAAATGCTGGTAAAATCATATAAAGCGAAATCAGACCACAGCCGCATTATGTTTATCCTGTCATCAGACAATTTCCTTCAGGCCTACAAACGGATGCAGTACATGAAGCAGTATGCCAGCTTCAGGAAAATACAGGGCGATGAGATACGTGCTAAAATGGAACAGCTGGAGGTTTTGCTTCAAAAGCTGAATGCACAAAAGCAGGAAAAACAGAAACTGCTTACCGAAAGTGAGAAACAGAAGCAGGCGCTGGAAAAAGAAAAAAGGGAGCGGGAAGAACTGGTAAAGCTGATACAGAAAGACAAGAAAAAGTATATGGCTGATATACAGAAAAAACAACGGGAAACAAAAGAAATTGACCGTCAGATTGAGCGAATGATACGTGCAGCGATAGTTGCCGCAAACAAAAAGACGGCCAATTCGGCAACCACTAAAAAAGAGGCAGCTGAAAAAGCAGCCAGTACTGCTTCAAATAAAATTGTACTTACAAGGGAAGGCAGGATAGTGGCAGATAACTTTACCGCTAATAAAGGTAAATTACCTTGGCCTGTAGAAAAAGGATTTATTTCATTAGGATATGGAGACCAGCCACATCCTCTGATAAAATCAGGAACGGTTCATAATAGTGGAGTAGAAATTACAACCGAACCCGGCGCATCCGTAAGGGCAGTTTTTGGAGGGGAAGTTACAATGATACAACTTGTAGCCGGTCATAAAGCGGTATATATTCAACACGGTAATTATTTTACAGTATATCTTAATCTTGCTTCTGTAAATGTAAGTATAGGTGATAAAGTTTCATTAAAGCAGAATATAGGTACAGTATATACTAATCCTTATTCGGGTAAAACCATAATGAAATTTATGCTTCATCAAAATACAACAATACTCAATCCTCAGCAATGGCTAAGTAACTAACAGTTAGTATCAGTTACACAAACAAGGCTTTAAGCTCCGTAGCTTCGTGCGGGTTCATTTTGCCTGCCAGCACAAGGCTTAGCTGCTTGCGGCGCAGTGCAGCGGCATAGCGCTGTTTCTCCAGTTCGGTTTGCGGCTCCACAGGAGGCACCTCCACAGGGCGTCCCGTTTCATCAACGGCTACAAAGGTATAGATAGCTTCATTGGCTTTAGTCCTGTTGCCGGACTCTCTGTCCTCAATCCATACATCAATAAATATTTCCATGGAGGAACGGAAAGTGCGCGACACCTTAGCCTCTACCGTAACTACGCTTCCCAAAGGGATGGCCCGGTTAAAAGCCACATGGTTTACCGAAGCAGTTACCGTAATACGGCGAGAGTGCCTGCGTGCAGAAATACTTGCGGCACGGTCCATACGGGCCAGCAGCTCACCGCCAAATAGGTTGTTTAACGGATTAGTTTCGCCCGGCAGGACGATGTCGGTCATTACACAAAGCGAATCAGAGGGATATTTTGCCTGCATTGGTTTTTTTTGGCAAAGATAATGCAAGAAGTGAAAGCCTTTCTTTCATCGCGCGACAAAATGCTTATAATCTGATGCAGCGCATTCATAAAAATTATTTACGTCGGATAAAGGTGGTATTATTTAAAATAAAAATAAAATAATTATCCTGAAATTAATGTTTGGGTTTATTACATAAAATCACGTACGTATCATCCGGGATTTTTTTCTCAAAAAAAATTAAATCACCAAATCTTCACCCTCTTGTCGGGGGCAATGTACATGCCGTCGCCGGGCTTAATCCTTTAAAAAATATTGACCCAAGTGGCGAAGAATTTATATCTTTAACAGCAGTGGTGGTAGGAGCCATAATATCCATGACAGCCTATACAATAACAGCGCTGCATGCTGATGTACCTTTTACAGCCGCGGGTTTGTAAAGGCAACATTTGGCAAGGCGCAGCAACAGGCCTTACGGTGAGTTTGCTGAATCATGTGGCAAATTTTATTGAGCATGAAGCTCAGGCCAGTGAAAATCCTAAAGTAGTTAATAAAAGTAATCCAAATGATGTAAAAACTGGAGATATAGTTAATTTACACACCGATGAATATCTTGGGGCACTATCTGAATGGGCAAAGCAATCAAAGCCGGGTGTTGGCGAAGTTGAAATTCATGGTCATGGTTGGAGACTCGCAATAGAGGGAATGTCTGCAGTAAAAGAGATAAGTGATTTATTGTATTCTAAAAGTCCTACTTGGAAACAGATGATAGACGGAGGAATGAAAGCAAAAATAAAATTAAAATTGTATTCATGCGGAACAGGAAAAGGGAAAGGTAGTATTGCATGGCAAATAAACCAAGTTTTTCCAAATGTTACAGTAGTTGCTCCCACTGATAATTGGGGTGTACGATGGCATCGTTCGTGGTTTGGTGGAGCAGTTAAAGTAGATTATGGTTATATTAAAAATCGTGGAAGATGGAGAACTTTCGAATAAATAAATACTTTATGAAATATTTAACTTTTTTNAACAGGGATGAATATTTTGACCCATTACTTTATAAGGAACGGTATAAAATCGAAAGGGCAAACGCCTGGATGGATAGCTTTAGGTCGTTGTTAAATCGATTTGACACAACAACCGCAAGCTGGTTAGGCTTTAATTACCTGGCTTTTACAATCATCGCACTAAAGAAATTTAATAAAATAAAAGTTTAAACCACTTCATTGTTTTCTTCTATAAAGATGTTATAAATAATGTATGGCTTATCTTTTTGCTGCAAGCTCCATAGTTTAGCTTTCATTAAATTGTCTGGATTGTATATACCAAATGATGAATCAGCAACAAATATTTCTTTAGTAACTAAAAATAATTCCTTATCATCATTACCTGTTACATCAATCTTATAATACATTGAATAATTGGTATAATCATTAATTACATAGCCAGCATCGTTTACTTTTTCATCAACATTTTTACAGCAGCAAAGTAGTATTAAAAAGAATGAGATATAAAAGATTTTATTGATATCTTTTGTTTTGCTGAATGCTTGGTTGCACATATTAATTGATATACTTATCATATATTATTGTACAAAATAAAACTACGATTAGATATAATAATACTATTTTGTGTTCATGTAATACCATTTCAATATACTTTAGAAAAACTTCTTTGGCCCAATGATTAAATGAGCCCTTATGTACTATAAATCTATGAATAGCATATATAATTAAAGAAGTTAGAAACATCATTAAAAATACTATTGTATACCTTAAAGGAAAAGATCTCTTTAATACAAATGATGTACTATTAAAGTAGATGTATGATATTGTCATAATAAGATAGGTTAGTATATAATAACAATAGATATGTTTAAACGCAAAAAGTAGATTATCAAATGGTTTATTTCTTGTGGAAAAATAATATATAAAATTGTCAACATTAGAATACCTGATTGGAAACCAAATAGTTTCCGCCAATAATACTAATAAAATCGAACTTATTAGAAAAATCAAACAAAGTAAGATAAAATGTTTGCGATAAGAATTACCAATATTAAAGTTCATAGTGTAAAATTAAAATCAGGATAAGTAATCATTATCGTCGAATAAGTATAGAAATCTTGACCCATTCCTGTATCTGCTCTGTACTTTTTATAATCTTCATTATTTATTCCAATATAGCTTCCATTAGATAATATACTATTACTAACATTCATTTCCTTGTAAGACCAAAATCCTAATGATTGGGAACCTACGAAATCGAAACCATCGCGAATGTAAATTCCAAGTTCTGTTATAGTGGCTCTAATTTCATTTTCATTAACATATTCTAGTATACCTTTAGCACAAAACCTTACAGTACAATTTGCTATTGAAGCATAAAAATCATCTATTTCGGCGAATAATTTACTTTCTTCATATACATAACTGGTAAAGTAATATTTATCAAATAAAGGTATTTCGGCAACAATCGGTTCCTTTAATTCCGCAGGAGATATTTTATGTTCAACTAAAGTTCCATCAGTAATTGAAGTACCAAATCGAGTGATTTTTTTTGAAGCTCTTGGCTTTTCGGCATGGCCATCTTTAATCATTTTACTAATTTCTTTTTTTAGTTGATTTATAGATGCCTCCGATTTCCAAACATTTTTCTTTTCATCATATCTTTCCTGAAATCTTTTAAATGTTAGAGCCCAATCCTTAAATCTATAATAATTTAGCCTTGGGTTGCTTTCCCAAGGATATTTAGTCCCTTTATGCAAAAACCAGTCTTCTTGCGATTTCGTAGCAATAACCCACTTTTTTGTTTTCATTATCAAAGGTATCAAAATTACATAGTGAACTTTTAATATTTCTTGATCTCTAATAAGTAGGTCTTTTGAAGAACTTACATATGTTTCATTTATAACATTAATGTCAATTCTAAATTTGTCAATATTGTTTTCACAACCTAAGAAAATTTCACTAATTTTAAAATTAGCAAGTACCCTAGAACTTTTGATTATAAATCTGTTCTTTATAACTACTTTCTTTGTCTCTAAGTTAATAATGGAAATGCTGCAAGTCTTATTTATAACAAACTTACTAAATGTGAAAATTGCGCCTATAGTTTCTTCGCCAAATGGTAAAACGCCTTTTGAAAATGATTTACCTGTCTTATTACACCACATATAACCAAGGATGTTCTGTGTTTTACTTTCAGTAACATCTTCCTTAGATTTGTCCACTGCATAACTTTTCACAGCATCATCAAAATAAAAACCTTCACTTTCCCACTTCGCTAATTGTTCTTTTGTAAACATAGTATTATTAATTAAAGCCTGTAGCCAAAGCTACAGGCTTATTATCTTATTTAATTACTTTGTACCGGTGGAAGTTCCGGTGTGATCTTATTCCTGTTTTCTATAAACTGCGTAGGCGTATCTTCTTCACAGCCATCACCACAAGGCAGGCCACCACCTCTAACAGAAACACCTTCTTCCTGCAGTCCGATAAGTGAAGTTGGCACAACAGTTTCCCAGGTTTCTTCAACAACATATTCCTGCTCTTTTAGCTCATCAACTATAGACATGTAAAGTGGATCGCCAATAACAGGCATTGCACCGCCATTCCATATTTCTCCAAAATTCATGTAATGCATTACAGCGTCTTCAAATCCGGGACGAACACTTACAATGACCCTTGCCATACCTGCCTGCATAAAATCTCGGAATATTGGGTCATCAGTTTCACTTCTGTACAATTGTACCCAGTCACTCTGCTTGCCCCAATAGTATGGGTAAAATGAATAGCTCATCAGGTTCCATTCAAAAGCCTGCTCCATAAATTTGGCAAGGCTGGCATAATTATCCATATCCTGATTACGGGTTACAGCATAGTTTGTAAAGCTATTGCCGGTGTAGTATGACTGTCCCATCTCATCATCATTAAGCAGATAAGCAAGGCAATTGCGTTTTAATGTAATCTGCTCAATTTCCCTATAGAATAGAGGATTTGTGCCAAATGATTCATTTTCTTCTGCTATATCCCTGTTAAGCCAGTCATAGTACTCCTGAAGTTTCGTTTCGTAACCTTTAACAATTGCATCATAAGCTTTTGTCTGCCAGTCCTGATATGCTTTAGGTGTTCTTTCTACAAGAGCTGTCACATTTAAAGAAAAAGTACCTATATCCCATCCAATAACTGAGACAGGGACTGTATCAATAAACTTATCAGCCAACCATCTTACATTATGTGAACCTGTTACTAAATTTGCCATACCGTGACCCTGATTTGAGCCCCAAATTAGTCTAGAGAAAGTACTGCCAATAATAAGATTTGCTGAAAGATTTCTGTTAGCACCATGGCAATGCGAATATTTATATGAAACTTCGGCTAAAGTGTAACCTTCAGGAATTTTTAAATCGTTAAAGTCAGATGAGGATGAACCCTGAGTACCTGTACCCTTGTAAGCTTTTCCAATTGATAATGTTGGTGCTGGCGGCGCATCAATAACAACATTGTATTCAGAAGCAATCCTCATATAGTTATAATCATTAATTGAGGCAGAATTATAAACAAATAGTTCGGAAAGCTCTTTGGGCTCGGTAATGGTTTGTATGTTCGAGGTTGGAACATTTTTAACTGCGTCTGTTCCTAATCGGTGCATTTTGCTGGGCTGCGGTATCATAAACTCATACATCAGCCTTTTTCCGTAGTTGTATATTTGATTTTTATAAACTGCATTAATATAACCTATAAACACCGGAAACGTTACCGGAACCACCTCGATTATCAAATATATGGGAATTCTCTTCTTTGTAGCGTTCTGTAATTTTTGTTACTACTTCCTCGCGGAAACGGCTAACAACCCTTTCCATGGCACGCTGGGTAATTTCTTTACCCTGCGTTACAGCCTGGCGATTACTTTCCTCTTTAGCACTTGCAGTTGCAAAATTTGCCCCGGTTTCAAAAGATACGGCGCCATAGCTTCCGTTTAAAACTGCATAAGCGCTAAATTCTTTTTGTTCTGCAAGAACTGTAGCAATTTCACTCTGCATTTCGAATCGCTCACTCGTTGCAGTATCAGTAAGATTTTCTTTCTCAATTTCGTTTTCTACTGTTGTTGTAGTTTCTTCTATACGTTCACGGGTAGTTGTTTTGCTTTTAAACTCGCCCTGCATCAGGTTTTCAATATGTGCTACTTCAGCTTCCCTGTAGCAGCATACTTCTGCAACAACTTTTTTATAATCGGCAATTCCAAGCCTCCTGATCCCGAAGTCACTTGGTATAAAAGCTTTTGGCTCACCGGAAGGATTCGCTGTTCTGGTTACAATTGTAGCAACGCCAGCAGTTCCTTTTCTCTTTGGTTCAAAATTAAAATCTAGTTCTATTATCGTACCGTCGCTTAATGTAATGGTGGCAACAAACTGGAAATAATAATTATCTCCAAAATAGTTAGCAATATTAAGGAAAGATACTTTTAAACTATTACCCACAGCTGTATCTGAAAATGATGTGCCAGGCATAGTGCCGACAGTTTCCCAAATTACCCTCCAATCTGCCGAAACAACATCTGCATTTGGATATCCAAGATCAAAAACTATATCTAAAGAGCCTTCAATTATACCGTTAGCACTATTATATGTATCAATATAGTTAGCCACAAAAGGTACCTGCGCCTCTGTTAAAAAGATATTTGATTCCGAACTGCTTGCCTGCCTGAAGGTCATACCGCCTATTGTAGTTGTAACAGGGTCAGCAGGCAGGTTAGAATACATTTCATCAGTTTTAATCCTAATAAAATCCTCAACACCAGATATTATCTCATCAAAAGTTTTCTTCTTCGTAAGATCTAACATTTCTACAATGTATAAGGATTCAGGCGTAAGCTTTTTTAATGTATCGCTTTTTACTTCAGTCGGAGGTTTAAAATCATAAACTGGAATAACTAAATTTTCAAAAGTATAATACTTTTCAGGACAATTTGACGGGCACAAGATTCTTTCATGTTCTACCATCCTGGCATTTGCATATGCCCTTTCAACAGCCTCCGCATACTGGGACATATAGGAATTAAATTCCTGATTGTATAAATCATAATATTCATTTTGTAAAACCCGTAATTCTGAAACCGCTGTCCTGCTTCTATTAACATAAGACTGTGCAGTTGTTACACGTAGCACTTTTGATAAGTCTTTCGTGCTAAATACAGGTCCTTTTTCTATTACCCTTGCTGTTAATTCTTCGGAAGGTGCAGTATAGTCCGAAAACAATTCAGTTGGAAGAACAACCCTGGCATTTGCAAGGATTGGGTATAGACGCAGTTGTGTAGGGGTATCCAAATTTTTTGATTGCTCAATTAGATTGAGAAGCACTAAAAGTTGAATTACTTGTTCCTTTACATAAAAATCTTTCTGCTTAATTATCTGATAAAATAAATTATCCCATAAATTGGAAACCTCTGACGGAAACGGAGGAGATGGTAAATCATCGAGTTTGTCTTTGAGCGTTCTTCCATCTAATTCACTTTTGTTACGTGCAAGCCATATCGCTACCTCAACAACTGCTCCAAAATTTTCCTTCATCCATTCTGCAGAAGGGTATGGGTCGAAGTTATCAGCCTCTAATTCCATTGCCCCCTTTTTTGTCATACCGGGAGGCCTGTTTTCTACTGCACGCCTAAATATACTTTTTCCCTCCCAAAATACGAATCTTTGACTCCGGTTGTCATCATCTGTCAGTTGTGGTGGCCTGATACTGATAAACCTAAATAAGGTTTGCCGCTGATTTACATTTGTGTTCATTTGTTATGATTTTGGTTAATACTGCTTCAACGACTAATGTCTCAAAAATATTTTGTGTTATATGTTAACAAATAATTAACTTTTTAACTTGCCTTTTAATTTATAGACACTTGTTACGCAACAAAAGTGGAACAGAACCTGATATGAAGCGTATAGTATTTTTTAGGATCGTAAACGTGGTTAAAAATATAAACGGAATACTATTGGTAACACATTGGACATTAAATGACATAGCAACAATATCAAATAAAAAAGAAAAACCTCAGTGTTTACTGAGGTTTTCATAGCATCTAAATGCAAGGTAAATCAATAATTGTGACCCCATCGGGATTCGAACCCAAATCGTCAGAACCGGAATCTGATATTCTATCCAATTGAACTATGGAGCCTGTTTTAGATTGCCTGAAAGTCTGGCAATCTTTATGATAATGCTTTCTTAACTGCCGACGATATAGTTTTACCATCAGCCTGACCGGCAAGTTCTTTTGAGGCTATACCCATAACCTTGCCCATATCGGCCATGCCGCTAAAGCCGTTATCGGCAATTATTTTTTGTACCAAAGCCTCTACCTCTGCTTCACTTAGCTGCGCCGGAAGGAACTTCTCAATAACAGCAGCCTGCTGCAGTTCCGGGTCAGCCAGGTCCTGGCGCCCCTGCCCAACATATATGGCCGCGCTGTCTTTACGCTGCTTTACCAGTTTCTGGAGGATTTTTATTTCTTCCTCTTCTGATAATTCTTCTTTGGCGCCGCTTTCGGTCTGCGCGAGCAGGATTGCCGATTTAACCGCCCTTAGCGATTCAAGCGCTACAGTATCTTTAGCTTTCATGGCTTCCTTGATGGCATCCATGATTTTAGTTTGTAAACTCATAGCTTAAATTTTGTGGTGCGAAATTAAAAAAAATAACCCGAAAACATACTATGCTTCCGGGTTAAAAAGAATCACATTTGAGTTAGTTAATCAACATTATCATGCAGGAATGAGTTGTTGGTGCGCAACTGCAGGTCGTCATTGCTGTCGGTTCCTAATGATAAACGTGATTTGCTATTGTCAGTACGGGAGTCGGTAAGGTCAATACCCATCCTTTTATAGGCCGGTTCCTTTTCTATTTCGTCAATACGTGAAGCGCTGTTATGGAACTTATAGTTAAACTCCTTCATCTTCCTGCGGCGCTCCTCAGCCCTGAGCCTTAATGTCTCTTCAATAGTCATCTCCACAGGCGAATAATCGTCATGTGCCGTTGCGGCAGGAGCCTGTACGGGCTGTCCGGTTTTGAGGGTAAGGTTAAGCTCTGGCGCGAGGGGTTCTTCAACCTGTGCCGCTGGCTTGCTTTCAAGGAGTTCTTTTTCCTTTTCAAGATAATCTTCAAGGGAGTATCTCACAACGCCATTTTCATTTAGCTCTGTTACAGGCACTACCTGGACAGGCTCATTCACTTTAATATTGCGTGTTTCTTCGGTCAGGCTGAAGAATATTTTTTCGTCTTTGGCCGAATTATCTGTAGACAGGTCAAAGGAGAATGTAAACTGCTCCTCGGTTTTCTTTTCCACCACCACAAACTCAGGGTCCCTTACTTCAATTTCCCTTACATCCCTGATTTCAAATGGCTGTGGTTTTTCTTTTGCCGGCGCTACTATTTCGAAAAAAACATCCAGGTTATTGATAAAATCTGAAGAAGGAAACACGTCCACTTCAGCTATCGGCTTTTTTTCCTCAACTTCCTCCTCAAGCGCGAATATAATTTTTTCTTCAACTTCAGGCTGTTTTACTTCAGGAAGCTTTGCCTCAGGGAGTTTTGTTTCTTCTTTAGGCTGGACTGCCGGAGCTGCGAAATCAAATGCCTGTACTATAGGTTTCTGCGTCAGGTCGCGCACGAGCCTTTGCTCTTCTTCAAGGGCATGTATTATTTTCTTTGGTTCGGTATTTACTATTTCATTTTGCTGTTCCACATTAAACCCCGTAGCGATAATGGTAACGGCAATAGCATCACCAAGGGCTTCATCTTCGCCGACACCCATAATAATGTTGGCATTAAAGCCTGCTTCTGCCTGTATGTGATCATTAATTTCGCCAATCTCGTCAATAGTGATCTCATTAGTGCCTGAAACGATAAGCAACAATACATTTTTGGCACCGGTAATCTTATTATCATTGAGCAAAGGCGAGTCAAGCGCGTTCACAATGGCATCTTTGGCGCGGTTATCCCCCGAAGCCATAGCTGAACCCATTATGGCCGTGCCACTGTTTGAAAGTACTGTTTTGGCATCTTTAAGGTCGATGTTTTGTGTATAGTGGTGTGTTATCACCTCGGCAATGCCCCTGGAGGCTGTTGCTAAGACTTCATCCGCTTTTGAAAAGCCTGCCTTAAAGCCCAGGTTGCCGTATACTTCCCGAAGCTTATTATTATTGATAACGATAAGCGAATCTACCTGCTTACGAAGCCTTTCCACACCGGCCATGGCCTGGTCAGAGCGTACTTTGCCCTCAAACTGGAAAGGTATGGTAACTATACCTACTGTGAGTATGTCCCTTTCCCTGGCAAGCTGTGCAATAACCGGAGCAGCCCCGGTACCCGTACCGCCACCCATACCCGCGGTTATGAATATCATTTTGGTATTGGTGTCCAGCATTTTCTCAATATCATCAATGCTCTCCAGTGCAGCCTGCTGCCCTACTTCCGGATTGGCACCCGCGCCAAGCCCTTCGGTAAGCCCAACACCCAGCTGTATCTTGTTTGGCACCGGGCTGTTTTGCAATGCCTGCGAATCCGTATTGCAAACAATGAAATCTACACCCTTTATCCCCTGCTTAAACATGTGGTTTATAGCGTTGCTTCCGCCGCCGCCAACACCAATTACCTTGATCACGTTCGATTGGTTCTTTGGTAAATCGAACGAGATGCTTCCAAATTCTGAGTTGCTTATCATATCCTTCGGGTTTTTATTCTGCGTTATCTAAAAAATCCTTAATCCTGTCAATATACTTGTCGAAAAACGACCTTTTCACTTTTTTCTCTGTGGTTTCCTGTATTCCGGCACCGGCTTTTACAGGCTCCTGCACGGCTACTGTTTCCAGAGTTTCTTCCCCAAACGAAGGTGGTGGTGTTACTGTTACCGTAGGCTGCACAGGCTGTTTAAGCACCGGCTCCTGAACGGGCTTTTGCAGTTCTACCAGCGGCGTGGCGCTCTTTGTATTGTTCCTCAGGCTGTTCATTACAAGGCCTACGGCAGTGGCATATAGCGGGCTTGATATTTCTTCATCGCTGTTGCCTGCCAGGTGCTCATTAGGGTAGCCAATCCTGGTGTCCATGCCCGTAATGTACTCCACCAGCTGCTTGATGTGCTTTAGCTGAGAACCCCCGCCCGTAAGCACAATGCCCGCAATAAGTTTTTTGCGCGGGTCTTCATGTCCGTAAGCCTTGATTTCAGCAAATACCTGTTCTATGATTTCAACCACCCTGGCATGGATGATCTTTGAAAGGTTTTTAAGCGAAATCTCTTTGGGTTCACGTCCGCGGAGGCCCGGTATGGAAACAATTTCATTATCTTTATTTTCACCCGGCCATGCCGAACCGAACTTTACTTTAAGCAGTTCGGCCTGTTTTTCTATTATAGAACAGCCTTCTTTTATATCTTCTGTAATTACATTGCCTCCGAAAGGTATAACAGCAGTATGGCGTATAATACCATCTTTGAATATGGCAAGGTCAGTGGTGCCACCGCCTATATCAATAAGTGCCACCCCTGCTTCTTTCTCTTCCTGGCTAAGCACGGCATCGGCTGAAGCAAGCGGCTCCAGGGTGAGGCCTGAAAGATCCAGCCCCGCACTTTTAATACACCTGCCAACATTGCGGATAGATGAAGCCTGGCCTACCACTACGTGGAAGCTGCTCTCTAAACGGCCGCCATACATGCCTATAGGCTCTTTTATTTCGGCCTGGCCGTCAATCTTGAACTCCTGTGGCAGCACATGGATGATCTCTTCTCCCGGCAGCATGGCCAGCTTGTGCACCTGGTTGATGAGCATATCAATATCGGCATCGCCAATCACTTCTTCCGGGTTGTTCCTGCTGATGTAATCGCTATGCTGTATACTGCGTATATGCTGCCCGGCAATACCCACCACCACATCATTTATCCTGTAGCCTGAATCAGCTTCTGCCTCCTGTACGGCCTGCTGGATAGACTGGATGGTTTGGGTTATGTTATTAACAACTCCTCTGGCCACACCAAGGCTTTTGGATTTTCCAACACCCAGAATTTCCAGTTTACCATACTCATTTTTTCTGCCTATCATGGCCACTATCTTGGTAGTGCCAATGTCTAAACCTACTGCAATGCTGTCTTTTTCCATAATCTATTTTTTGGTGCACACAACCTGTTGTGTAAATTTCAGATTTATTGTTTTGTACTGTTCTATCAGCGTATCTTTAACCGCATCCTGGAGGAATGCCTTGTAATTACTAAACTTTTTTTCAATGTTCATTGCCGCCCCGAAAAAAATGTCATAATCATAGTTCCTGTTCTTCATTACCACACCGCCTGTAGGGTTCACCTCAAGCCCTATAATGTTCTTTTTCAGGAAATCATCATCATATATATACCGGAGCAGCCTATGCAGTTGCCCTTTTTGCAACAGGTGAATCTCACCGGTTACCAAGGGCACGCGGGCGGTATAATTTTCTGACAGCGGCATCTCTTTCCCTTCATAATCAATGTAGTAAGACCGGCTCCCTTCATATACCCTTGCAAGAGGCTTTTTTTGGGTAATAACAGCCCTTAATTTACCGTCAACAGTGGCAAAAACCTCTGCCTTTTCAATCATCGGATTGGCATCAAGCCGTTTTTCCACATTATTCAAATCTAAATTAACTTTTGGGATGCCCGTAACGTTGCCATAATTTTGTATCAACAACTTATTAACTTTCTCAAGCGTTATAAAGTTTTCATTTTCAGCAAATTCTACTTCGGCAGCCTTCAGTTTCCTGCTTTCATTACGTTTTGATGAAAATGAATACAGGAAGATTACCAACCCGAGCATAAGCACCAGCCGAACGTCGTTCCACTTAATATTTTTCATCTAAAACTTTTTTAATTTCAGGTACCATTTCTCCAATATCTCCTGCCCCTATGGTTAGTATAACAGAGGCGTCGCTCATCTTAAGCAGCGGGATAAGATCGTGCTTTGAAACCAGCATTTTATTCGGGTTCTCCATCTTGTCCAGCAGCCATTTTGAAGTAACCCCTTCAATGGGCAGTTCGCGCGCCGGATAAATATCCAGCAGCACAATATTTTCAAAAGCCGAAAGGCTCTTCGCAAACCCGTCAATAAAATCGCGCGTGCGGCTGAAAAGGTGTGGCTGGAAAACCGCCAGCACTTTCTGCCCCGGGTACAGCTCGCTCACCGCCTGGTGCACGGCATCAATTTCTGTCGGGTGGTGTGCGTAATCATCTATATAAACCAACCCCGGCTTCCTTACCTGGTAAGAAAACCTGCGCCTCACCCCTGCAAACGACTCCAGGGCGTTCTTTATAGCTCCTGCGGATGTGCCGTAAGTGTAAGACATGCTTAGCGCTAAAAGTGCATTGGTAAGGTTATGCCTTCCCGGCAGGCCGAATTTTATATCTTTTATAATTTCCGACGGGGTGTGTACATCAAAAACATACCAGCCATCCTCAATCCTTATATTTTTTGCCGTAAAAACGGAGTCATCATCTATCCCTGCTTTTATCCCCTCCAGCAGCAAGTTGCCCGTATAGAACATGTGATCCTTATTTTCTACTTTATCAGCAAATTCTTTGAATGATGCTTCTATAGAAGCTGTATCGCCATAAATATCCAGGTGGTCTGCATCCATTGATGTTACACAGGCAATATCAGGGTGCAGGTGCAGGAACGAACGGTCAAACTCATCAGCCTCTACTACAGTAACGGTTTTACCACTGCCTATCAGGTTGGAATCGTAATTCTCTACAATACCTCCCAAAAATGCGGTTACATCAGCGCCACTTTCATACAAAATATGGCCAAGTATGCTTGATGTTGTGGTTTTGCCGTGTGTACCGGCCACCGCAAAACAAAAAGTATCTTTAGTAATAATTCCTAATACTTCGGCGCGTTTTTTAACTTCAAAACCATTAGTAACAAAGTAATTCCACTGGAAATGATGCTTAGGCACCGCCGGGGTAACTACTACAAGTGTATTTTCTTTATTCAGGTACGGAAGCTCAATCAGCTCAATAGCATCTTCAAAATGGATATGGATACCATTTTCCTTCAGCTCATCAGTAAGGTGTGTAGGGGTACGGTCATACCCCGCCACATTTTTGCCGACAGACTTGAAATAGCGGGCCAGGGCGCTCATCCCTATGCCGCCAATCCCTATGAAGTAAACGTTATGTATCTGGTTCAGGTCCATCCCCACTATATGGTTTTTATACTATTCAATTTTTTAGATTTTGCTACTTTTTACTTTTTAAGCAACTTCTCAATTTCGTCCACTATATCTTTTGTGGCATTTACTTTTGCCAGCTTCTTAATATTTTCCCCCAGCCTTAGCTGTTTTTCTGTATTGCTTATCAGGTCGCCAAAAACATTCTGGAACTGCGTATCAAGCTGGGCTTCCTTCAGCATCAGCGCTCCGCCTTTATCCACTATTGCCCGCGCGTTCTTTGCCTGGTGGTCTTCGGCTACATTCGGCGAGGGGATGAACAATACCGGCTTACCCACTATGCAAAGCTCAGATACCGATGATGCCCCTGAACGTGATATCACCACATCGGCAGCGGCATATACAAAATCCATCCTGTCTATGAACGACAAAACCTTTACATTCTCTTTATCGCCATAATGGCGATACTCTTCAAAGTAAAATTTGCCGCACTGCCATATTAGCTGTATATCCCGGGCCAGCAGCCAGGCAAGCTCTTTGGCTATAAGCTGGTTGATTCGGCGTGAGCCAAGGCTGCCTCCCAACACCAGCAATGTTTTTTTATTTGGGTCGAGCCCAAAAGCACCAATAGCGTCCTGCCTCAGGTTATCAACATCAAGAATATCCTGCCTTACCGGGTTGCCTGTGAAAACTATTTTCTCTTTCGGAAAGAAACGTTCCAGGCCATCATAGGCCACGCATATTCTCTTAGCCTTTTCTGCCAGCCACTTGTTGGTTATGCCAGGGTAAGAATTTTGTTCCTGAATCACGGTTGGCACACCCATAGCAGAGGCTGCACGGAGCAACGGGCCACTGGCAAAACCACCTGTACCAATAACCACATCCGGCCTGAAATCCTTTACAATCTTCCTTGACTTCCACAGGCTGCTTATCAGCTTAAAGGGGAACATGGCATTATCAAGCGTAAGCCTGCGCTGTATGCCGGTAATCCAAAGGCCTATAATTTTGTAGCCGGCCTGGGGCACCTTCTGCATTTCCATCTTATCGCTCGCCCCCACAAAAAGTATTTCGCTTTCAGGGAAACGTGCCTTTAATTCATTGGCAATAGCAATAGCAGGATAGATATGGCCTCCTGTACCGCCTCCGCTTAATATGAATTTTTTGTTACTCATTCCCTTTATAACTTAATCTTTTACAGACATCAAACTATCAATAAGTCTAAAAATCTAACAATCTAATAATCTAAATCTACTTCCCCATTACTGCCTGCATAGGGTTGCTCTTATCTTCAATACTGAAGGCTGCCGGCTCTATACCTGCGGCCTCAGCCTCTTCCCGCTGCTGTTCCCTGAGTATATGTTCGTCTATCATGCGCTGCAGCGCTGCTTCCCGTGCTTCCTTCTCGGCCATCTCCTGCGCAATTTCCTCTTCTTTCCTGGTTACGCTTATAATGATACCTATTGAAATACAAGTCATCCAGATGGAGCTGCCCCCGCTACTGATAAGCGGCAGCGTTTGCCCTGTTACCGGAAGGAGCTCAACAGCAACCCCCATATTGATAAGTGCCTGGAAGATGATGGGGAAACCAAGCCCCACTATAAGCAGCTTACCGAATAATGTTTTTGCTTTATGAGCCTGCACCAGGAACCTGAAGAACAGCATCAGGTACAGGAACAATACCGTAAGCCCGCCGGCAAGGCCATATTCTTCAACAATTATGGCAAAAATAAAGTCGGACGATGACTGCGGAAGGAAGTTCTTCTGTACACTTTTACCGGGGCCAAGGCCGTATATCTTGCCTGATGCTATGGCTATTTTGGCTTTTTCAATCTGGTAATCGTCTTCATTAGGCTCGTCTGATGTAAACCTTTCAATACGGTTCATCCACGTATCAACCCTGTTAGGCATGGCATCAGGAAAGGCTTTTGCAAACAGCACAAAAAGTACCAGCATGCTTACACCCATGCCTATGATCATCCCTAAGTACCTTAGCGGGTACCTGCCTACAAAAACCAGCATGCACACCATAGAAAAAATGAGTGCAGCCGTTGAGAAGTTTGCCGGAAGTATAAGTGCCAGTATGGCAAACACCGGAACCCATAACTCAAAGAACGACGACTTGAAGGTTATTTCCTTATCATGCACCTTTGCCAGGTAGCGCGCCACATATATCATCAGGATGATAAATGCCAGTGCCGAGGTCTGGAAAGTTACGCCTATAAAGGGCACTTTTATCCAGCGGCTTGCATTGGCACCGTCTATAACCGTACCCTGGAAAAAGGTATAGATGAGCAGCAGGCCAACTATGGGCAGCAATATTTGTGAAAGGCCTTTATAATAATGGTACGGCACTTTATGTACAAAATATATAAGCCCGAAACCAATAAATACATGTACAAGATGCTTAACCAGGTACCCTATGGTTGAGCCCTTGCCTATTACATACACCAGATTGGTACTGGCGCTGAAAACCGGCATGAACGAGATAAGGGCCAGCAGCATTACAAATGACCAGATTCCTTTGTCTCCCTTTAGGTTATTGATTAATTCTTTCATCTTACTTTATTCTTTGCCTTCCTGACGAAGGAAGGATCTTTTTCTGGGATTCTTCGGCTTCGCCGGGAAGGACATACTTATACAACTTATAAATTCTGCACCGCCGCCTTAAATTGTTTGCCACGGTCTTCATAATTTTCAAAAAGGTCAAAACTTGCACAGGCGGGCGACAGTAACACCACATCGCCTTTTTCTGCCAGCTTTTGTGCTGTTTTTACAGCTTCGGCCATACTGGTTGTTTCAACCATTACATCTATTACATTGCCAAAGGCATTTATTATTTTCTCATTGTCAATACCCAGGCACACTATAGCTTTTACTTTTTCGCGCACCAGCGGCATCAGCTCGTCATAATCATTACCCTTGTCAACACCGCCCACAATCCATATTGTGGGTGCAGTCATGCTTTCCAGTGCAAAGAAGGTAGCATTAGTGTTAGTAGCCTTGCTATCATTTATGTATTGTACATTTTGTATCTTGAGTACCTTCTCCAGGCGATGTTCCACACCCTGGAAGTTCGACAGGCTTTCCCTGATGGTTTCTTTCCTTATCTTCATCAGCTGCGCAACAGCAGTAGCTGCCATAGCGTTCTTTACATTATGTTTTCCTTCAAGTGACAGTTCGTTTATTGGCATGGTAAATTCTTCGTTAGTTATAGTGCTGATTATAGTGTTGTCTTTTATATAAATTCCTTTTTTAAGGGTTTTTGTTAATGAGAAGGGTATTGGCGTAGCCCTCATTTTATTATTGTCAATCCATTTTGCTATCATTACATCATCGGCATCATATATAAAGAAGTCATCCTCTGCCTGGTTCATCGTAATCCTGAATTTGGAATCTATATACAATTCATAATTATATTCGTACCTGTCGAGATGGTCAGGGCTGATGTTGGTCAGCACGGCAATATGCGGCCTGTATTTTTCAATCCCGTCTAGCTGGAAACTGCTTATTTCGAGCACGTACCCTTCATGTTTGCCTTCGGCAACCTGCCAGGCAAAGCTTTTCCCTATGTTGCCTGCCAGGCCCATGTTCAGCCCACCCTGCCTAATAAGGTGGTGTGTAAGCATGGTTGTGGTGGTTTTGCCGTTACTGCCTGTAATGCCTATAGTAGGGACATCAATGAACGCATAGGCAAACTCAATTTCTGAGATAACAGGTATGCCTTTTTCTATCAGCAGTTTTACTATAGGCGACTTATCCGGTATTCCCGGGCTTTTCATCACCACATCGGCATTGAGTATTTTCTCTTCGGTATGCCTCTCCTCTTCCCACTCGAGCTTGTTAAGTGCAAGAACTTCTTTATAATTATCTTTTATCTTCCCAAAATCAGATACAAAAACCTCATATCCTTTTTTTTTGCCGAGGATGGCGGTTCCTACACCGCTTTCGCCCCCGCCCAGTATTACCAGCCGCTTTGCATTTTCCATACTACCTTAGTTTTAGCGATACCAGTGAAAAAATGGCAAGAAGGATGGCAACAATCCAAAAACGGGTAACAATCTTGCTTTCATGGTACCCTTTTTTCTGGTAATGGTGGTGCAGCGGCGACATGAGGAAAATCCGCCTGCCCTCGCCGTATTTCTTTTTGGTATATTTAAAATAGCTTACCTGCAGTACTACCGAAAGGTTCTCTGCCAGGAAAATCCCGCACAGTACCGGTATAAGGAGCTCTTTGCGCACGGCTATGGCCAGTACCGCTATAATGCCCCCTATGGTAAGGCTTCCCGTATCACCCATAAATACTGTGGCAGGATAGGTATTGTACCACAGGAAACCTATAAGCGCCCCTACAAATGCGGTTATATACACTGTCATTTCACCCGAATTGGGTATATACATAATGTTCAGGTAATTTGAAAAAATAATATTACCCGATACGAAAGCGAATATACCCAGCGTAAGTACGGCTATCGCCGAAGTACCCGCGGCCAGGCCATCTATACCGTCGGTAAGGTTAGCACCGTTTGATACTGCCGTTATAATGAAAATAACTATGGGTATGAAAATAAGCCACGCATAATCTTTATAATTATCGCCAGCCCAAGAAAGCAGTTCGGCATAATCAAATTCGTTATTCTTAAAGAAAGGGATGGTAGTGGCTGTTGATTTCTCTTCTACACCCACAGGCGATATGACATTTTGTGTAGTGTCATAAATATTGATTTTTGCCGTATCTGTCCTTACGGTCACACCCGGATGGAAGTACAGTACATACCCCACAAAAAGCCCAAGGCCCACCTGGCCAAACACCTTAAATTTACCTTTCAGCCCCTCTTTATCTTTCTTAAATATTTTTATGTAATCGTCTATAAAACCTATGGTCCCCATCCAGAGCGTTGTAACGATAAGCAGCATTACATATACGTTATCGAGCCTGGCCAGTAAAAGCACCGGGATGAGCGTAGAAATAATTATGATAAGCCCCCCCATGGTTGGTGTCCCGGCTTTCTGGCTTTGCCCCTCAAGGCCCAGCTCGCGCACGGTTTCACCTATTTGCTGCCTGCGGAGGAAGTTGATGATCTTTTTACCAAAAACAGTAGAAATAAGCAACGACAAAATAATAGCCAGCCCGGAACGGAAGGTTATATACCTGAATACCCCTGTACCAGGTACATCAAGGACTCTGTCGAGATAATCGAATAAATAATATAACATACGCCTACTTGTTTAGTTGCTCTAAAATTTCCTTAACTGTTTGCATATCATCAAAATCATACTTCACCCCTTTTATTTCCTGGTAATTTTCATGGCCCTTGCCTGCAATCAGGATAATATCATTGGGCATAGCCAGCTGGCAGGCGATCTTAATAGCCTGGCGCCTGTCAACCACGGCTATTGTTTTTCGCTGGTTTTGGGGTTCAACCCCTTTTTCCATATCTTCTATAATATCCTCAGGATCTTCACTCCGGGGATTATCTGAAGTAAAGATGGCCTTATCGCTCATTGAGGTGGCAATATGTGCCATAACCGGGCGCTTTGTCCTGTCCCTGTCGCCACCGCAGCCCACCACAGTTATAAGCTGCTCATTACGTGTGCGGATGCCTTCTATAGTTTTTAGTACATTTTCAAGCGCATCGGGCGTATGGGCATAATCAACTATTGCTGTAATGTTGGTATCAGATACCACAAACTGGAACCTGCCCGAAACACTCTGTAGCTGGCTCATCAGCCTTAGTACTTCTCCACTTCCAAGGCCAAGGTTTACCGCCGCAGCATAAATCGCCAGCAGGTTATAAGCGTTAAAAGTGCCTATAAGCCTTACCCATACTTCCTGCTCATTTATCTTCAGCAAAAGGCCGCTAAGCTGGTTTTCCAGTATCTGCGCCCTGTAATCAGCATATGTTTTAAGGGCGTAAGTAAGTTTTTTTGCTACTGTATTCTGCAGCATTACAAGCCCGTTCTTATCATCTATATTGGTCAGCGCAAAGGCTGTTTTAGGAAGATGGTCAAAAAATAACTTCTTTACGTTCCTGTACTCGGCAAAACTGCTGTGATAATCCAGATGGTCATGAGACAGGTTAGTGAATATCCCCCCTGCAAACTCAAGCCCTTCTGTCCTGTTCTGGTGTATGCCGTGCGAGCTTACTTCCATAAAGCAATATTCAGCACCTGCTTCCTCCATCATCTTCAGGTACCTGTTTATGGTTAGTGAGTCGGGCGTTGTGTGCGTAGCTTTATATTCTTCCTGGTCCACCATCACCTTTACGGTAGAAAGAAGCCCGGCCTTATAGCCCGCACTCCTGAACAGCTGGTATAGCAGCGATGCAATGGTTGTTTTGCCATTGGTGCCGGTTACACCAACCAGCTTTAAGTTTCGCGACGGATTGCCATAATAGTTTGCCGCCATGTATGCCAGTGCCGCACTTGTACTTTTAACTTCTACAAAAGTTACACTATCAGGCGTCTCTTCAGGAAGCGACTCACACACAACGGCTACAGCACCCTGGGCAAGGGCTTTGGGTATAAAGCCGTGCCCGTCGCTTTGCGTGCCTTTTATGGCCACAAAAACGTCGCCCTCACCAACAAGCCTTGAATCAAATTCGATCTTATTGATAAGAATATCCGTTGTGCCTTTTACGGCCTGTATGGAAGTTTTATATAATATGTCCTTTAAACTTATCACGACAATTCCAGTATTATGGTTTGTTTTTTATTTACAGGCTGCCCCGGCGCCAGCGATTGTTTTTTTACCTTCCCTACACCAAGCACCTGCACTTTCAGCCCCATGTTGCCCAGCAGGGCCACAGCATCCATACCGCTCATACCTATGGTATTCGGTATGGCCTTTGGCGCTTTTTCCTTTATTCTTTGTTCCTTTTGGTAGTAAGAAGCATATAGCTGCTCCTGCTTTTTAATCTTTTTATCGAGTTTCTTAATCTGGTCTGTTGAGGGCACATCCGTAAATATTTTCTGCGCAATCCTTTTAAACACAGGCCCTGATACATCCGCTCCATAATAGCCTTTGTCCGTGCTTGGCTTGTGTATGATAACAATGCAGGAGTATTGCGGATTATCGGCCGGAAAATAGCCCGCAAAAGAGGATGAATAGTACATATTATCCTTGCCTTTGCCATAATCAACCTGTGCTGTACCGGTTTTGCCCGCCATCGAAAAATCTTTAGAGTATAGTTTTGAACCTGTACCTCTTTTCACCACGTTTTCAAGCACCGCCTTCACTTTTTTAAGGGTCTCTACCGAACAAATCTTCGGGTTGATTACCTCTTTATCAAACCTTTTGATGGTCCTGTCCCACTCTTTTATTTCTTTTACAAACAACGGCCTTATCATTTCGCCATTATTGGCAACGGCGTTATAAAAAGTAAGCGTTTGCAGAGGCGTCATTGACACCCCGTAGCCAAACCCCATCCAAGGCAGCGTGATTCTTGACCAACGCGGGTCTTCAGGCTGCGGAATGTAAGGCCTGCCCTCACCTTTAATAGGCACTCCGAGTTTTTTGTTCAGCCCGAAACGGTTCAGGTGGTCTACAAATTCCTGCGGATTCTCTTTATAATTATCATATACGGCCTGCACCAGCACTGTATTAGACGAAAGTTCAAAACCTCTTGCCAGGGAAATTTTTCCATAACCGCCTTTCTTAGAATCCCGTACATGCCTTCCAAAGTAGGTGATATCGCCCCCCCTGGTATCATATACTTTGCTGGTATCTACTTTTTTGTCTTCAAGAAGCGCTATAAGGCCGGCCAGCTTAAATGTAGAGCCCGGCTCATGTGATTCCCACACGGCATAGTTCACCGTTTCGCTGTAGGATCCGTCCATGTTCCTGCCAAGATTTGAGATTGCTTTAACATACCCCGTTTTCGTTTCCATCACTACTACACAGCCGTGGTCTGCCTCATAGTACTCCAGTTGCTTAAGCAGTGCGTGGTGTGCAATATCCTGTATATACACATCAATAGTTGATATAATATCATATCCGTCAACCGGCTCCACCTCGTTGTCATCGCCAATAGGTTTCCATTGGTTCTTGGCTATCTTCTGCATAAGGCGCTTACCTTCTTTACCGTTCAGGTACTGTGCAAAGGCGCCTTCGATCCCCACAGTAAGGTTTTCACCTTTGTGGTCAACCCTTTCATATCCTATAGTACGCTCGGCTATGCGGCCAATAGGGTGTTCCCTCACTGTCCGCTGTTCCGTGATTATCCCTCCTTTAAAAGCACCAAGCCGGAACAGCGGGAAGCTTTTTATACGCATATATTCAGTATAGCTAAGGTTCCTGGCCACCAGGAAATACCTGTTCTTGTTGGCACGGGCCTGCCTAAGCTCATTATAATAATGCCCTGAGGGCTTGCCCAGCATTACTGAAAGCGAATCAGCCAGTGGATTCAGGTATTTCCTGAAATCTTCCTCTTTGGGGGCAAGCGCGTCAAAACGTATTTTGTAATTGGGTATTGATGTAGCCAGCAGGCTGCCGTCAGCCGAATAGATGTTGCCTTTATTAGCCGGTATTACAAAATTTTTCACCGTGCGCTCTTTGGCCAGCTTGCGGTAATACTCTCCCTCAACCCATTGTATGTTGGTCAGTTTTACAGAAATGCAAACAGCCATCACGAATATCATGAAGGCCACAAGGTATATACGGTACGAGATTTTTTTATCCTCTAGCGCCATAGCTTATGCAGTATACTTTCCTCTTTTTCTTTAACTACCTTTATCTTTTTTGGCGGTACTGACGATGGCAGTATGCCTTTCTCTTCCATTTTTTTTGATACGGTCGACTCCATTTTCAGCTCCATAAGCTCCGAACGCCTGTCCACAAACTCCGACCTTAATTCTTTTACCTCACTTTCAAGGGCTGTTATCCTGTATAGCTTTTGTTCATAGTTATGAGAGTTCGCAATCATGAGTATGGCTATGATGATAAGGAATATAATGAAGCGCCAGTTCCTCATAGACCCTTCATCTACAAGATATTTAGCTTTAAGCAAACTGTAAACCCCGCCTTTCATAACATTATATTTTTTCAGCAACCCTTAACTTTGCACTACGTGCCCTGTTGTTTACCGCAATTTCTTCTTCTGTAGGCACAATAAGTTTTTCGATGCTCCTGAAAGGAACTTCAAACCTGCCATACACATCGCGGTCCGGCTCACCCTCAAACATCCCGTTGCGCATAAAACGCTTTACCAGCCTGTCTTCCAGCGAATGATACGATATCACACTAAGCCTGCCGCCCGGTTTCAGCACCTCAAGCGACTGCTGCAGGAACTCTTTCAGCACATCAATTTCTTCATTTACCTCAATGCGTATAGCCTGGTATATCTGCGCCAGTATCTTATTGCTTTTGTGTGCCGGCAGGAACTTCGCCAGCACCTGCTTTAGCTGCTCCGTGTTCTTTATCGGCTTTTCTTTCCTGGCATTAACTATTGTATTGGCCAGCGCACCGGCATTTTTAAGCTCGCCATACTCAAAAAACATCTTTTTAAGCTGCTGCTCTTCATATTCATTTACAACAACATAAGCATTAAGCTCATTTTTGCGGCTCATCCTCATGTCCAGCCCTGCATCAAAACGGGTAGAAAACCCGCGCTCAGCCACATCAAACTGGTGCGATGACACCCCAAGGTCAGCCAGTATGCCATCAACCTCCCTCACTCCATGAAAACGCAGGAACCTTTTTATAAACCTGAAATTTTCAGGTATCAGCACAAAACGCTCATCATCAATCACATTGGCCTGCGCATCCTCGTCCTGGTCAAAACCGAAGAGCCTCCCACCCGGGCCCAGCCTGCTGATGATCTCCCTGGAATGCCCGCCACCGCCAAAAGTTACATCCACATACACTCCGCCCGGCTTAATATTCAGGCCGTCAACTGTTTCTTTCAGCAATACCGGGTTATGATATTCCATCAGCATCATCTGTTATATTACCCATTACTTCCTCTGCCAGGTCAGCAAAATCAACAACAGAATCGTCAATTGCCTGCTCATATTTATCCTTATCCCATATTTCAACAATGTTTACCGCTGAAGAAAGGACAATATCCTTATCAATTCCGGCAAACACCACCAGGTCTTTAGGTATCAGTAGCCTTCCTGTAGCATCTATTTCTACCATTTTCACACCGGCTGTAAACCTCCTTATAAAATCGTTGTTCTTTTTTACAAAGCGGTTAAGCTTATTGATTTTTGCCATCATGGCATTCCATTCAGTCATAGGGTACAGCTCCAGGCAAGGCTGGAAAACCGACCTTTTCAGTACAAATCCATCGTCAATGCCGGCCGCCAGCTGCTTCTTCAAAGGAGCAGGCAGCATTAGCCTTCCTTTGGTGTCCGCCTTGCATTCATATGTTCCCACTATGGCATTCAAGCAGTTATGGCTTTGGATTATACAAAGCAAATATATAGAAATAATTACCACTTCTTACCACTTTTTACCACTTTGTTAATAAGTTTTACCACCGCAAGATCTCTTTAAAAAAAATTCAGCGCCATATATTGGGGATGCCCCCTGTGCAGTTAAGCATAAATCAGGGGGAATAGCAACGTAGCAGCAACCACTGATGAAATACCCGTTTGTGGCCAATAGCTTGGTGTAAAAGCTGTTGATAACCTAAAAAAGTGTATATCAACACAATTATATAAATGAAATAACATAACCATTACATGCCCCGGAATAAATGCGTACAGGCTTCCTTTTTAATGATAAAATCATATATTTGCCCTAAGTTGAATCGATTACCAACCAAACATGCAAAGCACACACAAAGAGGGCAAATACAGCTACTACGAAGCCGGCGAGGGAACACCCATAATCATCCTTCACGGGCTGATGGGCGGCCTCAGTAATTTTGACGGTGTAGCCGAATATTTCTCCAGGCACGGCTATAAGGTAGTAATACCGGAACTGCCTATATATACCCAAAATATTTTAAAGACCAACGTTAAGGCATTTGCTAAGTGGGTAAAGGACTTTATAACTTTTAAAGGGTTTGACAGGGTAATATTACTGGGAAATTCCCTCGGGGGGCATATAGCGCTGTACCACACCAAGATGTATCCGGAGAAAATGCTCGGGCTTGTAATAACCGGGAGCTCAGGGCTGTATGAAAGCGCTATGGGCGACAGCTATCCGCGCAGGGGCGATTATGAGTACATAAAAAAGAAAGCCGGGGAAGTATTTTATGACCCTGCTGTTGCCACTAAAGAAATTGTAGATGAAGTGTACGCCGTGGCCAATGACCGGCTAAAGCTTATAAAAACGCTTACTATTGCCAAAAGCGCCATACGCCACAACATGGCCAAAGACCTGCCCAAAATGCACGTGCCAACCTGCATTATATGGGGGAAAAATGACAACGTAACCCCGCCTGAAGTAGCGGAAGAATTTCACCAGCTGCTGCCCAACTCAAGCCTGTACTGGATTGATAAGTGCGGGCACGCCGCCATGATGGAGCATCCTGACGAATTTAACAGCCTGATGCACGAATGGCTTAAAAAAATGAACTTTGATACTGTTTAGCCTGCACACAATTGCAGGCTTTTTTATTGCCCAAAGTAATTGTATACCTTTGCAGCTAAACCAGTACCATGAAAATTACCTCCGCCGAATTTATTATCAGCAATTCTGATGTAAGCAAGTGCCCTAAAGAGCCCTTGCCGGAGTATGCTTTTATTGGCAGGTCAAATGTAGGCAAGTCATCCCTTATCAATATGCTTACCGGCCGCAACAGCCTGGCCAAAACATCAGGCAGGCCCGGCAAAACACAGTTAATCAATCATTTTAAGATAAACAGCAACTGGTTCCTGGTAGACCTCCCGGGCTACGGCTATGCCCGTGTTTCTAAAAAAACAAAAGAAACTTTCCAGAAATTCATTACAGACTATTTTGAGCAACGCGACCAGCTGGCGTGCGCGTTTGTGCTGGTGGACATACGCCTGGAAGCGCTGAAGATAGATCTTGAATTTATAACCTATCTCGGCGAAAGCGGGGTACCTTTTTGTATTGTATTCACAAAAGCTGATAAGATCAGTAAAGGTAAAGCCGGACAGCATGTGGCTGCTTATAAGAAAGCGCTGCTGGCTAACAACTGGGAAGAAATGCCGCCTTACTTTATTACCTCATCTACAGACGGTACAGGCCGTGAAAAACTACTTGAGTTTATTGACGAAGTGAATAAGCAGATATTTAAACAACTGTAACTTTTTTAAAAATCTGATTATTTTTTATCTTAGCTGTAGAAAAAATTTTAATGTTAAATCATGAAAAACTGGTCTGAAAAAACATGGAGTGAATTCTTTTGCATGGTAATGGCTATAGCATTTTTAGGATTCCTGTTATTGGCAAGCTAAATTTGAAATTTTACAGGCTCTTTTCCATCAAAAAGTTTGTAAGCAACTGCCCCAGCCTTTCCACGCTCTGCTGTTTTAGCACCTTGTAGCCTCTTCTTTCAAAAAAGGGCTTTGCGGTTATAGAAGCAGCAACTGTTATCACTGCATATCCTGCCTCAAGCGCATGGCCTTCAATGGCATGGGCAAGCATACCGGCTATACCGCACCCCTGGAAATCTTTATGAACAAATAAATGTTCAAAATATCCTGTAGCATCAATATCGGCAAAACCTACTATCGTGTTACCCTGCTTAGCCACCAACGTATAATTGCTGCTCAGGGTTGCCTGCCATTTATTTGTGTCCGGTAGCTGCGGCGCCCAGGCAGCCAGTTGTTCCTGTGTATAGTCTTTAGCATTAACCGTATGGACCGTTTCACTGAAAAGAGTAAGTACTTCGTGCAGGTCGGCAGGTTTGTATAGGCGTAGTTGTATTTGCATTACTATGTTTGTCATTCTGACGAAGGAAGAATCTCAACAACTTTTAATACTATTTTGTTAGAGATCTTCACTCCGCTGCTCTGTGCAGAATGACAGAGCAGCACGCAATCTTATCCTTTCTTCAGTTCCAGTTTCTCTGCAAAATAATCACAAAAATCTTTCATGGTATCACTCATTTTCTTGTCGCCTGTAGCGCGCTCATAGGTGTCGGCCATAGATACGAGTGTCTGGTGGAAGAATACCTTCATTTCATCCACAGGCATATCTTTAGTCCATAGATCAATCCGCATGCTTTCCTGTGGCTTGCTGTCCCATACGGAAAGCATCAGGGCTTTCGTCTCTTCATGCTTCACCCCACCGTCTGGCGCATCCCAGTACAGTTTTTCAGGAATGCGGTTTTCATCCAGTTCAATAGTAAGCTTTATTTCCGATTTTATTGTCTTTGGCATTATTTCTTAGGTTTGTATTTAGAGTTATCAAACAATTGCTTTTCATCAAGCGCCAGTATCTTCTGTAAAGTGGCTTTGGGGTTGTTTTCCGCGTAGGACCTTACTATCTGCCATCCTATCCACTGCCCTACCCGGCCAGGCGATTCATTATCAATTTCACGGTAAAATTTAGAAAAAGGCGCCGGGTTTATAAAACGGCTTGCCAGTTTAGGGTCTGTTTCATACAGCAATTTTTCATCAATAAAATAGCGCCACATATCCGTTTCGTTGGCAACACACCACGCTGCCTGCTCTTTTGTATAGCCTATTTTATCAGCATCCGGTACATCGGGCAGGAGCAGGTCCTTCATGTAAAGCTGCTTGCCGTAATAAATCATTTGTGCCAGCAGTGTCCTGTCGCGTGGAAATCGTATTTTACCCTCTGCAAAGCTGGCCGCTACATCTGGCAATATCTGCGACGGTTCAAAGTTCTGCGCAACATATTTTGGCAGCCCCTCATAAAGGCGGTTGTCTTTCCCAAGGTATAGGCTGAGCGGTATTATAACAAGGCTGTCAGTGTAGATAGATTTAATTTCATTATCATCAGAAACCAGTGTAACCACCCCGGGCTGCTTTGCCTCAGGATAATAAAATTTTATATGCTGAAAAAGGTCCTGCAGGCTGGCTTCAACCCCTTTCACATCAGGATATTTCTTCTGTACTTCTGTATAAAGCTCTTTCAGGAACGGCTCATTCATGCGGGCTATCCACACCTGGTCGCTGTTACCTGCCGGGAAAAAATAAGGGAAACGCTGTTTCAGTCCGGGCAATGCTTCCGGGCCACTCTCAAAAAAAAGTTTGTCAAAACGTTGAATTTTTACCTCCTTAACCGGCACAGCCGCAACCTTTTGCTTCACCCCATCTTCCTTTTTGCAGGAAATCATAAGCATTATTACGGCCAAAAAAAACAAAGTATTCTTCATAATTTGTAACTTTATTAAGAAAATCCTTGGATTTATTTTTTAACTTTAAAGTCTGGATTTTCGTGCAAATATACGACCAAAACCAACATTTTAATTTTTATGCCATACAGTGCAACATTTAATACGGAACAGGTAACAAATTACATCGTAAACTGGCTGAGCCGGTATGCAGAAAACGCAAAAGTAAAAGGTTTTGTTGTAGGCATATCCGGCGGAATTGACTCTGCGGTAACCTCAACGCTTTGTGCCCGTACAGGGCTGCCTACTCTATGTGTTGAAATGCCCATACACCAGGCGGAAAGCCATGTTTCGCGCGCACGCGAGCATATAGCCTCATTAAAAGAAAGATACAGTAATGTAAGCGGTACACTGGCCGACCTGACGCCTGTTTTTGAAACGTTACGGCAACAGGTACCGGTTACGGAAAACCGGCACCTGCAGGACCTTACACTGGCCAATACCCGCGCTAGGCTAAGGATGGCAACACTTTACTACTTTGCCGGCATAAACAGCGCGCTTGTGGCCGGCACGGGCAATAAGGTGGAGGACTTCGGGGTGGGTTTCTTTACCAAATATGGCGATGGCGGCGTGGACATAAGCCCTATTGCTGACCTTGTAAAATCTGAGGTAAGGGAACTGGCCCGGTATTTAGGGGTGCCACAGAGCATAATTGAGGCCAGGCCAACTGACGGGCTTTTTGGTGACGACCGCAGCGATGAAGACCAGCTTGGTGCAAGCTATGACGAACTGGAATGGGCCATGAAAGCCATGGGAGAGGGAAAAACAGAAAATGATTTTGACGGACGCCAAAAAGACGTATTTAACATTTACAAAAGGCTTAATGCTGCTAACCAGCACAAAATGATACCGATACCGGTTTGTAAAATACCTGAAAATTTGAAATAAAATTCTTTCATTCACAATACTTTAAGATATAAATAGCTAACTTTACTGTAAAGGTGATAACTAAAAATTGCAATTATGATTAAATTATGCCTGGCGGATAATCATCCGGTGGTACACTACGGGATGAAAGCCTACTTTAAGGAAAATCCGGATATAAGTCTGGTTGGTGTGGTAAACAACCTTGACAGCCTGCTGGACATTCTTAACAAAAAAACCGTAGATGCTGCCGTTGTTGACCTTGAGCTTGAAGGGCTTACTAGCATAAGTTCGGTGAAATCACTGGTTAGGGAATTTCCTGACACCAGGATAATCATTTTTACCAACCTGGCAGAACAAATATATGCCCCCAATGCGCTGAAAGCAGGTGTTTCGGCTTACCTGCACAAAAGCTCTAAAATGGAAGAGCTGGAATCGGCTATCAAGAAGGTGCAGCAGGGTGAAATAATATTCAGCGATGCTGTTAAAAAGAACCTGGCCCTGCTGAACAAGGGCAAAAAATCAGAGCGCCTGTACCGGAAGCTTTCTTCCCGGGAAATCGAGGTTTTGCGTTACCTGAGCGAAGGTAAAAAGAATAAGGAAATTGCCAAACTGCTTGATCTTAATGAAAAAACAATAAGCACCTATAAGCTACGCCTGCTTATCAAGCTGCACGTAACCAACCTTGTGGACCTTGTGAATAAGGCAAAAACGCTTGATATAGTGTAATTATTAACTATAGCGGGACATAACCCTGCCTAATTTTGATGAAAAATTATTTATAAGCCGCTGGTAGTCAATCGCCATGGAAAGTATTTCAGAATTATCATTTTCAGGCGCTGCCTCAGCAAGGCTTATTTTTAGTTCATTAATTATTTTATCTACAAGAAACCAGCGTAAGGTCAGTATTGTTTCCTGAACATACTGCGCTATCGTCTGGTTTTTTTGTTTTACAATTATTTGCTTTACTTCCCAGTTGTGCAGAAGTTCCCGTTCTTCTTCCATAAGTATATTGGTTACTTCCCGGGACAGTTCCTGGTCAAGCCCCATAAGGTACTGGTCAGCTTCAAAAACAGGCTGCTGCCTGTAGTATTCAATAAGGCTGCTGTACAACTTCCTGAATAAAGGATTGGCCAGTTCAATCTCATCTTCCTGCAGGCTGAGAAATATCCGCTCATACACCTTGTACTGCTTCATTTCGGTTACTTCTTTCAGTTCGCCTTCCTCATCTGCTTTAAGCAAAACATCTTCAAACTCTTCGGTTTCACCTCCGTAAAGGAGCAGTATCTGTATTATTTTGCGCTCCAGTTCATAAAGCACATCTACCCGTCCGGCAACTTCCTGCCCGTCTTTTACAACATCAAGGGCTTTTTGTTTTTGCTCTTCCTTAAACTTTTTTCCGGCATCGGCAATATCCTTTTGTACCAGCTGCGCCAGCGTGCTTGCCAGTACCTGTTCGGATATATCCATAATACGCGCGCATTCCTGTATATAAATCTCCCGCTGTATCCTGTCAGGTATTTTTGATATGCTGGTTACCATATCGCGTATAAGCCCGGCTTTCTTTACCGGGTCGTTCTTGGCTTCATCCATAAGCAGCGATGCCTTGAACTGGATAAAATCTTTTGCTTCGCCTTCAAGGTAAGCCACAAGGGCATCATAAGACGATTTTTTGGCAAAACTGTCTGGGTCCTCACCTTCAGGGAAAGTACATACCTTAACGTTCATGCCTTCCTCAAGTATCAGGTCTATACCTCTTATTGCTGCCCGCAAACCCGCCGCATCGCCATCAAAAAGTACGGTAATGTTCTTAGTCAGCCGGTTAATGAGGCGTATCTGGTCAGGGGTAAGGGCAGTACCCGACGAGGCCACCACATTTTCAATACCTGCCTGGTGCAGCTGTATCACATCGGTATAGCCTTCCACCAGGTAGCAGTTGTCTTTTTTAGCGATAGCCTGCTTGGCATGATAAATACCGTACAGCACTTTGCTTTTGTGGTAAATGTCGCTTTCGGGAGAGTTGAGGTATTTGGCTGCTTTTTTATCATTGCCGAGAATGCGCCCGCCAAAGCCCAGCACACGGCCCGACATACTTTGTATGGGGAACATAACCCTGCCGCGGAAACGGTCTGTCTGGCGGTTCTCGCCACTTATGGTAAGGCCTGTCTTTTCAAGGTACTCAAGTTTGTAGCCCTTGCCAAGGGCCTCTTTGGTGAAGGCATCCCACTGCTCCGGCGAATAGCCTAGCCCAAATTTGTTTATGGTGTCGCCACTAAAGCCGCGTTCTTTAAAATACGAATAACCTATGGCGCGGCCTTCATCTGTAGTAAGTAATGTATTATGGAAATATTTCTGCGCAAATTCTGATACCAGGTACATGCTTTCCTTCTCGTTGGCCTGTTCCTTATCTTCCTCAGTCTGTTCCGTTTCTTCAATTTCAATATTGTACTTTTTTGCCAGGTAGCGTATGGCTTCAGGATAGGAAAAATGTTCATGTTCCATCAGGAAAGCAACAACATTCCCTCCCTTGCCCGAGCTAAAATCCTTCCATATCTGCTTTACAGGAGACACCATGAACGAGGGCGACTTTTCGTTACTGAACGGGCTTAAGCCCTTAAGGTTGCTGCCTGCGCGCTTCAGCTGCACAAAATCGCCTATAACCTCCTCAACCCGGGCGGTTTCATATACGGTATCTATGGTGTTTTTAGAGATCAAGGATAATTAGGCAAAAGTTACAGAAGGGCAAAGTTACAAAGTATTCCTGTACTTTGTAACTATTCCATTCCCTGCAAGGCCAGTGTATTCCCTTCACTGTCTTCAAAAAGGGCGTAGTACCCGAAACCTGGTGCTATTTCTGTTCTTTCGCGTATAATATTGCCTCCGGCAGCCAGTACCCTGCCCAGCATTGTGGCCACATCAGGCGACGCGGCGAAATATACCAAAGCACCTGACCTGCCTGGCGATGTAAAGTCATATTGCACCAGCGCACCGCTAAAGCCATCATCATTCTTATTAGGAAAGCACGGGTAAGTAACGCCGTCAATTTCTACATCTGCCAGCGAAAATTCAAAAACTGCCTCATAAAACTTTCGGGCGCGCACCATGTTTTGCACGGGTATCTCTACCCAGTTAACCAGTTCAATTGCCATGGCTTTTATTTTTTAATTGGAATTCGGGTTGCGTATTATCCTGGGCTTCCAGGCATATTATGCTCTGTAGCAAGCCCATTTTAGGATTGTCGTTCTCGTAAGCGCGGCATAGCGTAAGCCCGCCGCTACGCATGGCTTCGAGGCAGCGGTTATAAATAGCTTCCCTGCTTTGCAGGTGCTCCCTGCCAAGGTCAAGTTTTATTTCGAGTACTGAACGGTGAAGGTATGGGTCGTCAATATAACGTTCCGCGTAACCATCATCATAATTTTGGGTAAGGTTAAAATCTACAAGCTCAAACTCATGGTGCTCCATTTTTTCGAGCACCATATCCGGCACTTTCCGGTAGCGTATCTCCGGTTCGTCAGGCAGGTCAAAATCTCCGTCATATACAAATGTAACCGTGTAGTTATACATGCCTTAAGTTTTACCTTAAAGTTACCCGTAAAAATTGTAATGCCCTTGCAGATTAACAAATTGCTCTAAGTACACGACAAAAATTGTATTAAATTAATTTCCAGCTTATT
>NZ_NOXV01000300.1 GCF_002251835.1 Flavobacterium cyanobacteriorum | reverse complement strand
GCAGGACATGGCTGCCAAAAGGGCGGCAGATGGCTGCTCCTGAAAAAGTTCTTTGAAAAATGACAGGGACAAAGGCATCACGGCCATTACGTACAACCACCTGAATTTGACGGTTAAAATTGTTTTTGGCAATCTTGTCAATACAAAAATTAGCTACCTTTACGATGCAGCAGCTAAAAAGTAGGATAAAAATCATCTGAAAAAGGTAACTTGCAGCGCTATTATACAAACGAAAATTTTTTCATTGCATGAATGAGATAAAAATATTATGGGTTGATGACGAAATTGATATGCTGAAGCCCCACATACTTTTCCTTGAAAAGAAAAATTACAGGGTTACTACCGCCAATAATGGGCGCGATGCGCTGGAACTTTTTGAAAGTGAAAATTTTGATATTGTTTTTTTGGATGAAAATATGCCGGGGATGAACGGCCTTGAAACTTTATCAGAAATGAAAGAGCGCAAAGGGAATGTGCCGGTCATAATGATTACCAAAAGTGAGGAGGAATATATTATGGAAGAGGCTATCGGCTCCAAAATTGCCGATTACCTGATAAAACCGGTAAATCCTAACCAGATATTACTGAGCCTGAAAAAGAACCTGGATAACTCCCGGTTAGTTTCAGAAAAAACAACCCTAGACTACCAGAAGGAGTTCCGCAAAATTGCCATGGATATGGCTATGGCGAACAGTTGGGAAGACTGGGTTGAGCTGTACAGGCGCCTTATATTCTGGGAGCTTGAACTTGAAACTATTGAAGACCAAAGTATGGCTGAAATACTGGAATCGCAAAAACTGGAGGCCAACTCACAGTTTGGGAAATTCATTGAACGGAACTATGAAGACTGGTTTGATGCTATTACAGACAGGCCGGTGCTGTCACACAACCTTTTCCGTGAGCTTGTTGTACCTGAAATACAGAAGAAACAGCCTATACTGTTTGTTGTAATTGACAATCTCAGGTATGACCAGTGGCGTGCTTTTGAGGGTGTTGTGGCCAACCATTATAAGCTGGAAAAGGAAACTGCCTACTATTCTATACTTCCTACAGCAACACAATACGCAAGGAATGCCATCTTTAGCGGGCTTACACCCCTTGAAATGGAAAAAAAATATCCACAATACTGGAAGAATGATACCGATGAAGGCGGAAAAAACCTTTATGAAGGTGAGTTCCTGGCAGAACAGCTGAAAAGGCTGGGGCTCTCCGGCCTCAAACAGGAATATTATAAAATTACCAGCCACAGGGATGGCAAAAAATTAGTAGATAATTTCAGGGCGCTTAAAGACAATGACCTTACTACAGTAGTATACAACTTTGTAGATATGCTTTCGCATGCCAAAACAGAAATGGATGTGGTTAAAGAACTGGCTTCTAATGATAAAGCTTACCGTTCGCTTACGCTGAGCTGGTTCAGGAACTCTCCCCTGCTGGAAATCATTCAACAGGCACAGCTCATGGGCATGAAGCTTATTATTACTACCGACCACGGGACAATAAATGTAAAAAACCCAAGCAAAGTTATAGGCGACAGATATACCAGCCTGAATCTTCGCTACAAAACCGGTCGCAGCCTTACCTATGAAGACAGGGATGTTTATGCGGTAAAAGATCCAAGGGCCATAAAACTGCCTACTATCAATATGAGCAGCTCCTATATTTTTGCCAAAAATGACCTCTTCCTGGCTTATGTAAACAATTATAACCATTATGTAAGCTACTACCGCAACAGTTACCAGCACGGCGGTATTTCGCTTGAAGAAATGATTATCCCGTTCTTAGTATTGAACCCAAAATAGCATAATTTCTGTATGGAAATTACATTTTCGCTTGATGAAATTGATAAAGCCGCAAAACAGGTTTTATCAGCCCCAATAAAATCAGTAGTGCTCTTCCACGCAGGTATGGGTGTTGGCAAAACCACATTAATAAAAGCTATCGTAAGACAGCTTGGGGTTAAGGAGATGACCAGCAGCCCTACATTTTCCCTTGTCAATGAATATGAAACCGAGAGCGGTGATATACTGTATCATTTTGACCTATACCGCCTCAATACCGAAGAAGAAGCGTATGATATGGGTATAGATGAATATTTTTATTCCGGCAACCTGTGCCTCATCGAATGGCCCGAAAAAACACCCAACCTCATTCCGCTTGACCATACCTCCATAACCCTTAAAGAGCTCCCTGACGGAAGGCGGCAACTGGTATTGAATTAGTCATTTTTAACATTAGCTTTTTTTTGTAAATTAGAGCCAAATATCCAATTAAGCCCAATGTCATCATTAACACCTTTTACAAAACAGCAACTGATGCCCCAGGAGGAAAAACTTGAAGTAGCAAGGCACAGGAGCGAATTATTTATTGGCCTTCCAAAAGAAACTTCATACCAGGAAAGGCGGATATGCCTTACACCCGATGCGGTAACCTCGCTCGTGGCGCATGGCCACAGGGTAATGATAGAAGCGGGAGCGGGCCTTAGCTCAAGCTATACTGATAAAGAATACAGCGATGCCGGCGCTGAGATAACCCATGATACCAAAAAAGTTTTCAGTTGCCCTGTCATTCTTAAGGTTGAGCCGCCAACGGTGAAAGAAATAGAAATGATGAATATGCAAACGCTGGTAATATCAGCCATACAACTAAAGACACAGCGTAAGGAATATTTTGAAGCGCTTGCCGCAAAAAAAATCACCGCGCTGGCTTTTGAATTTATAAAAGATGAGGACGGCTCCTACCCTGCCGTAAAGTCACTCAGCGAGATTGCGGGAACCGCGTCAGTGCTTATCGCATCTGAACTGATGATCAACCAGAAGATAGGCAAAGGCCTCCTCCTGGGTAATATAACCGGCGTACCACCTACCGAGATTGTTATTATAGGTGCCGGCACCGTTGCGGAATTTGCGGCAAAAACGGCTTTGGGGCTTGGCGCAAACGTAAAGGTATTTGACAATTCCATTACCAGGCTACGCCGCCTGCAGAACAACCTCAACCAAAGGATATTTACTTCAACCCTGCAGGAAAAAACTCTCCTGAAGTCGCTGATGCGCTGTGATGTGGCCATAGGCGCCATGCGGGGCAAAAACCGTACACCTATAGTTGTCACTGAGACCATGGTAGAACACATGAAAAAAGGCGCTGTAATTATTGACGTATGCATTGATACAGGCGGCTGTTTTGAAACATCCGAAATTACTACCCATGAAAAACCGACATTTGTAAAAAATAATGTAATCCATTATTGTGTGCCTAATATACCTTCCCGCTATTCAAAAACCGCCTCTATATCCATCAGCAACATTATCAGCCCGTTCCTCCTGCAAATGGCAGATGACGGCGGTATTGAAAGCGCGATACGGTGCAACCAGGGACTGAAGCACGGAATTTATTTTTACCATGGCCTGCTCACCAACAGGGCTGTTGCGGACTGGTTTTCTATACCTTACAGGGATATTAATCTTATCGTTTTTTAACTTTCTGCTATTGGAAAATGCTGTTTTACCTGCCCTGGCAGGATTTGTTATAGGCGCTTTCGGAACCCTCATTGGCGCCGGTGGAGGTTTCATCCTTGTGCCGCTGCTGCTCATCTTTTATCCGGAACTTTCTCCTGAAATTGTTACAGCTATTTCCATGGCTGTAGTTTCGGTTAATGCTGTTTCAGGCACCGTTGCCTATGCAAAATCCGGGCGGATTGATTATAAAGCCGGTACCACCTTTGCGCTCTATACCATACCGGGTTCGGTGCTGGGGGTGCTTGTCGTACAGTATATACCGCTACAATTGTTCAATATCATTTTTGGGATACTGCTTATTGTGCTTTCTGTTTATTTATTCCTGCGGAATAAAAAAGATACATCCTGCAACCGGATAACTGTAAACAGGCCGGGCTACCGGCAGCGAAGGCTTACAGATGCCAAAGGGCAGGTTTTTGAATACGCCTATAACTGTGTGTATGGGAATATGGTAAGCGTAGCAGTAGGCTTCATATCCCCTGTCCTGGGTATTGGTGGTGGCATAATACATGTACCTGCCATGGTCAACTGGCTAAAGTTCCCGGTACATATTGCCACAGCTACATCACATTTTATCCTTGCTGTTATGGCTACGGTAAGTGTGGCAGTACATGCCTTACAAGGCAGCTATTCCAGTGAAGCCACCGTAAAGATGATACTATTGCTTGCCCTCGGTATCATACCGGGCGCACAGGTCGGCGCTTATTTTTCGCATAAAATAAAAAGCCATGCGATTTTAAGGCTGCTTTCGGTTTGCCTTCTTATTGTTGGTATGAGGATTCTTTACAACTCGTTTACAGTCCATTGACTTTTTTTGCGGAGTAGGAGCCTTCAGGCGGATAAGCAACAGTGCCTTTTAGCTCATTTATTTTTTTAGGGTCAAATTTCGGTAACTGCAGTTCACCAGCGTCACTCCACTGCTTTACTGTCTCGGCTGCTTTGGCAACTTTTTCTTCAGGCAGCCCTTTATCCCTGGCAATAAATATGTGTTGTGACGGCATAGCAAATGCTGTACCGCTCGTGGTGACAATGTCCATCATGCGCAACAGCAGGTCTTCCTGTATTTCCTGGAAAGTATCAAAATTTGGCGCTTCAATATAAGCCCAGAATTCCAGTTTTAAAGAAGTTGTGGTTACCCCTGTAAAACGGAGTTTAGCCGGGTCGGGGTTGACTTTAGGATGTGAATAAAGTAAAGCCCTGAGTTCGACGAGCAGAAACCGCACCTGATCCGGCGTAGTATCAAGCCTTAGCTCAAAAACAGGGTCAAAAAGATAACGGTCACGGTGGGCAAAGTTTTCAATCCTGCTGGCAGAAAGATCCCCGTTCGGTATGGTTACCAAAGTCCTCTCCCCGGTACGTATATGGGTGGAACGCATACCTATCTGCTCCACTGTACCGGAAACGTCGCCAACCTTGCAGAAATCGCCGACACGCACCGGCTGGTCGGTAATAAGGGTAACACTGCCTACAAAATTTTCCACCGCTTTTTGTGCCCCAAGGGCCAGGGCTATACCACCTATACCCAGGGCAGCCAGCCACGTAGTAACATCAACCCCTATGGCGCTTAATATAGAAATAATGCCAAGTACTATAAAAACCACTTTAGCAGTACGGCGCAGGAAAAGGATAATGGATATAGCAGAAATGCGTCCGCGGCGGCTCATCCTGTTTTTACTGTAGGTACTTATATAATCTGTAAGTCGCCAGAGCAATATCAAAACCGCAACTATGGCGATTGTTACGGTTATGGAGCTAAAACGCTGGCGAATAATTATGCTGATGCCGATAGACTGGGATAAAAAGATGAATACCCACACTGCCAGGTATAACCTGAAGGGCAGCCCGAAAGCACTGATAACGCCCTTAGTAGGCTCTGTACGTGCTTTGCCCCAAAAAAGCCTTATAATCAATAATAATGTGTATATAGCGGCCCAGGCAGCAATATATGAAAATACTATAAGCAGTATCATTGCAAGCCAATGGCCTACCGGCACGCCACCTAAAAAGCTTTCTTTAAGGGGCTTAGGGAGTATTTGGTCGAGCCATAATTCTTCAATGGTGGCTGATGAAATATCCTGTACCGTTTCCGCAGAAAAAAGCCACAGTGGTGTTTTGTCGTTGGAAGCTACATTTTCCACATAAAGGTTAACGGCTTCACCATCAACAGTAACAGAACCCACAAGGTCTGTACCCGGTTGTATATCGTCGTCAGTACGGCCGGTTGATTTACTGCTAAGCCAGGAAGTAGGCATGATGCTCCCACCCTGGTCCAGCAGGTGCTGCAATGTTTTGGCAATACGTTCGCGTTCTTTTGCCTTACGCCGGGCCCGATCCAGCGCGAGATAATTGCTTGCCCGGATGTAATTCCTGTCGGCCATTGCCTTAATAAAACCACTTACAGTCCCTCTTGGGGTTTCCCTGCCCAGGGAATCCCGGTAAAGCATTTCTGGAGCTGCTTCTTTAGCCGGTTCGGTGTTTCCGGGCAGCTGCGCCCTTGCTACAGTGGGCATGCCTATTATAACAACAAATAAAAAAATTAATGCGCGATGAAAAACAAGCTTGCCCGAATGCATATTCTGTCCCTATAATATTTCAATATTAAATGTAAAGAATATAAAACAAGCCTTCACGTTAATTAACGTAATGTTGAGAAAGCGGGCATTTAAAAAAAAGGAAAGGTACGGCAGAATGTTAGGCAATTTCCCTTTCCAGGGCTATAAAATGGGTAACTTCATTATTCTTGCCGAAGAGCGGGTATATGGCGACTTCACAAAGGTATTCCTCACCGCTTTTACGATAATTAATCACATTTGCTGAAACCTGCTCCTTATTGTCAAGCGCTATCCTGATTTTATGGCTGGCTTCCACGGAAACCTTTTCACCCTGTAAAAATTTGGGTGTACGGCCCAAGGCCTCATTGGCATAATACCCCGTCATGGATGAAAAACCCGGATTGACCCATACAATTTTGGTAGCGCTGTCAGTAACCACAATAGCCTGATACGCTTTCGTGGTAAAATCTCCGGCATCAAAATCTATATGCCAGCCAAATCTTGCTTTAAGCTTGTTGAGTGCGGAAAGGTCTTTATACTTGGAGAGTTCGGCCAGTCGGTTTTGAAAATACTGTGAAAAGAAATCCCAGCTGTAAAGCGGCGGCCGCACAGCATGTCTTTGAATGGCAGAATGCCCGAAAGTAGCTGTATGATGTGTCTGGTACATAACTTATTTCCCGTTAAGGCAGATATGGCTTATTAGTAGATGCCGCTATCATCGTGGCCTGGTATTACCGGTGCTGCCTGGTGTCGCCACAAATATATTGATAATGCGCCGCACCGGGATAAAAAGAATCACAATTAACAGTTGTTGCAGCTTTTAAACAAAACTGCTACGTATTGCTTTCAAAAATTGTACGTTTTGAAAGCCTGACAACCTAAAATAGCAAAGACACTAAAATGGAGCCATTGCCTTTGGCTGTCTTGGATATTTCACCGACTGCATCTTTATGCATATAATTGTAGTCTTGTTTGACCCAATAAAATAGTGATTTAAACCGTATTTATAACCATTTTAGCTGAGCGTGCTGGTTCTTTTGTATATAATTTTAATTTATAAAAATGACACTTTCAGAAAATAAAAAAGGGGGTGACCAACATCAAAAAAACTAATCCGGCAGCTGAGGCTATATTCCGTCACTATGGTTCGATAATACGAAACTTACTTTACCGTTTAAGGCCGTAAAGAAGCTGAATTTATTGCCCATGTTTTTGAAAACAAGTATGCAGGAAATGATGTCTTTAAGGAGATTGAGCCTAACTTATACCAAGATATGATCAAGCTTGTGGAAGATTTAAAGGCTATAGTAAAATAATGTCTGAAACTGAAATTTCATCTAAGTTAAAATCCACAAGGCTTAACTTGGCGTTTTCTTTTCTGCCTCCTCCAGAAGTGGTAGTAAATCATCGCCTATATGATACAAAAGAGTTTGTAGCAACTGGGCATAACTGTCCTCAGGACTTTCTGAAAAGTCCCTTTTAGAAGTGTAAAAATCAAACAGTTCAATTCCTGACATAAGACAAAAGTATTAAGAATATTATGAAGATCAACATTAGAATTGTACCTTTAAGGGATTATTCACAGGTCAAACTGTATTTAAAATGAATTTTACGTAGTTGTGAATTGCTTTCAAAATTGTACCTTTAAGGGATTATTCACAGGATTAATATTCACAAACATTACGTCTCCTCCGTTGTGAATTGCTTTCAAAATTGTACCTTTAAGGGATTATTCACAGGTTTCTTTGTATTTTTTTGGCTCGCTGCTGGTTGTGAATTGCTTTCAAAATTGTACCTTTAAGGGATTATTCACAGGCCACGGGGATGTGCAGGAAAGGGCTGTNGGAGCTTTGTGCTTTTAAATGAACTTTAGTAATAAATTGAAACTTTGTATTCCGAATTGAAATCAGCGAAGCTAAACCCGCCCGAACGCAAATCGACCGGGGCGTTAGGCGCAACCCTTAAAGAACGAGAACGTAGAAATGAAAATAATCACTTTTTTAATTTTATTGCTTTCACCGACTTTTGTTTTCTCGCAGGCAAAAATTGAGATTGACACAATTGAAGTAAATTATCGAATAAAAGATAGTATAGGCGTAACATCACAAATACCTCAAATAAAGAATGGGGTTAACGCTGTCGCTAAAGAGAAAATTAATTCAGACATAAGAAAATATTTTATGGCGGGCATTACCAAAGACAGTGCTGAATATGTAAATGAAATACTAAAACAATATGAATTAACTACCCTTGAAGAATACTTAGAACTAGAAGATGGAGAATTAATGCCAGATGATGAATCAGAAGCATTTGAGATAACATATCTATCTGACAATTTATTGAATTTCACCTATTCATATCAGAGACTTCCGTTTCGTGGTCGTTACCAATTCTTTTTTTACAGTTCACAATACGACTTGCGAACAGGGAATAAATTAAAATTTGACGATTTCCTAACTATTGAAAAAGACACATTAATTTCCATCTTCAGAAAAAAAGGATATAGTATATCTCCACAATCTGGCCCCGATACCCCATTTTTAATAGTTCCAATTGATGAATATGACCAATATGTAGAAGAAAACATTAAATATCTTTTTGATAAAAACGATGATTTTAGTTGTATTGACTTTTACTTTATAGAGAAAGGAAATGACCTACACTTAATGTTCAAATTCCAATGTGCTGGGCCGTACTTAGCTGATTATGGGATTTCAATGCGTTATTTGCAGCCTTATATAATGTATTCGGAGTTTAAAAACAGATTCAAACTATGGGGCAACAATATTTATTCGTTAATCGGATACGACTACCTAACACTCGGAAACAAAATTGAATTTCAAGAGTATACATTAACAAATACGGGAAGTGGCTTTTTATTATCCAATTATAACAAAGCCGCAACAGCCGAATATGGAATTATTATTTGTCACTCCTCAACAAAGACCTATCATCTATTCATAAAATACCAAACAGTTAAGGATAAGAAAAAGGGAATAATTACAGACATTATTGAATTAGACAAAAATGAATTAATGGGACATTTATTTGTTGAATTTTGTGAAACAAAAAATGGCGGGGACTCTGAAATTATTGCGTTAGTTAAGGACCGCAAAGACAACTCAGGATACTATACAAAAATAGTAAAAGCTTGGCGAGCAAATAGAAAATCCGGCAAATTTGAAAGTGTAAAAAAGAATAAAATAAAGCGTTGTGCGAATGAGAGCTACGGCATTTAGAACGAGAAAGGCAGCGGGTCAGCAGCTATCCAAAAGTGTCGGTTTAGTGGTTAAATCAAGCTTTGTGCTTCTATCAAAGTTTGTGTTTGGCCGACAATGAATCGCTTCGAAGTCGCCACCTGGCGCAGGTGTAGCGGACACACAATAGACAATCAACAAAATCAATGATGAGACAATTATTTGAACCTATACAGGTAGACTCTTATGAAACAGATAATATAAGTTGCAAATATGAAGCAATTACCTTTTTTGAGTTAGTTTTTATTGAATGTGGTAGTGGTTTTCAAAATTTAAATGGTCATACAATCCCGTTTAAGTCTGGTGCAATTTTTTTGTTACTACCCGAGGAACACTACTCTTTAACTCTAAATGAAAAATCATTAGTCCACTTTATAAAGTTCCAAAAAGTTTACTTTGAGAAGACAACTATTCAAGGAATTGCTTTCAATTTTAAGGAATGGTTTCAAAAGTTGGAGTACATTTTCTACAGTCAGGCAAGGACAGAATTTCCAATAATTAAATCAGAAAGCGACAACGAAACTATTAAAAACCTCTTATCAGTAATAATCGCAGAATGCACAACTAAAGCCACTTATTGCGACATTATTGTTCATAATACCTTATTTTCTGTTTTAAATATAGTCGCAAGAAATCTATCTGCTAACATCAATAAAGAACATTACTCAAAGCAACAGCAAATAATTTCGTTTATTCAGTCTAATATTTACAATTCAGAATATTTATCTATTAATTGGCTTTCCAAAGAGTTCGGCATTTCGGATACTTATTTTAGTGAATACTTTAAGGCCAATTTTGGTATTTCCCTAAAGCAATACATCCTCAGGTATAAAATACAACTTGTTGAAGTTAAGCTACAATTCACAGATATGACATTAAGCGAAATAGCTTATGAACTCGGCTTTACAGACTTAAATCACCTAAGTAAAACTTTTCAGAAACTCAGAAATATGCCCCTGGGTTCCTGTAGGGAAAAGTTAAAAATTGAGTTAGCAAAGGCAAACCAATAATTTTACCAATCTTTCCTTTTTTGTTACCAAATATGCCGAAAGCACACTGACGTACTTTGCACTATCATTTAACTTAATCACAAAACAAATGAAGGCAATCGTAATCAACAAATTTGGTAATGCTTTGGAAGTATTTGAAAAAACAGAACTTCCGGTGCCTATTGTAGGCGAAAATGAAATTTTAGTAAAAGTAGTAGCAACGTCTGTTAATCCGGTAGAATACAAAATTCGTAATGGGGCATTAGCGGGTCTTGCCGGAGATTTTCCTGTTGTGCTTCACAGTGATGTGTCCGGAATTGTGGAAGCTGTAGGTGAAAATGTGGAAACTTTTATGATAGGTGACCAAGTTTATGGATGTGCAGGTGGCCTTGTTGGAAACATAGGCGCCCTGGCTGAATTTATGAATGGTGATTTCAGGCTGTTTTCAAAAAAGCCGGGCAATCTATCCTTTACGGAAGCGGGTGCATTACCATTAGTCGCAATCACAGCCTTTGAAGCGATATTTGACCGGGCTAAAGTTAAAACAGGTCAAAAAATATTGATTTATGGTGGTGTGGGTGGTGTTGGTCATTTAGCAGTTCAGTTCGCTAAACTTGCAGGTGCAGAAGTATTTGCGACAGTCTCAACTAAGCAACAAGCCGAAATTGTTAAGATAATGGGAGCAGATCATGTTATTAATTACAAAACGGAACCAGTTGAAGCGTTTGTAAATAAGCATACAAACGGAAAAGGTTTTGACGTAGTATTTGACACTATCGGAAATGAAAATTTAGAAAATAGTTTTAAAGCTACAAAACTCAATGGTACTGTAGTAACAACTTCATCGCTTTTAGAAGCCGACCTTACACCAGTACATCTTAAAGGTTTAGATTTTCAGGTAGTCTTTATGCTGATCCCTATGTTGCATAATGTAGGTAAAAAAAGACACGGAGAAATTTTAGAGCAAGTAGCAGCCTGGGTACAGCAAGGAAAAGTTAAACCGCTTATAGACAGTAAGTTTTCTTTTGAAAACGTAGGTTTTGCTCATCAAAAAGCAGAAAGTGGACAAATAATGGGTAAAGTTGTAATCTCAAACGAGTAAATTATGAGCCTTATCGTTATCGCACAAATACAAAGGTTGATTTCAATGTGTTAGTAAAAACTGCATTATTAAATTTTGTTGAGCAAACACACCAAGAGCAAGCTTGTAGAAAATATGACTTGTTACAAAGCGGTCAGGGGCCTAATCATTTTATAATATGAAATTTGGGAAAGCGAAAATGGATTTAACGAACATAACCAAATGGACTATATCAAGGAATTCGTTTTGCAGTCACAAAACTGGCCGGAGCAACCAATGGCTGTAACTACTTACAGGCTTATAAATCAGGAATAAAATAAATTTCAAAAACAAGAACCCCGGCACCCTACACCCACAACCCTTGCGCAACAGCCACTTTATCATGATAATCTACAAACATAAAAGCGCAACCGCTTTAGAAGCTATTGTAGTGAGGGTTGTTTTAAAAAAAAGCTAATTTCAATCGGATTTACGCTGTAGGCCCGGAAAATCAAACCAGGGGCAATATAATCTTGTCCCTAATTACTACTTTTACACTTATATTAAAACTACATAGCAAAAAAATTATCCTTAATGCCCGATAAACAAACCATAGCAATACTTGGCTGCGGGTGGCTGGGGCTGCCCCTGGCCAAAGCCTTACTTGCCGAAGGATACACCGTTAAAGGCTCAACCACTGCCGCGGGGAAGCTCCCTCATTTACAGGACGCCGGCATAGCGCCTTACCTGGTTTCATTATCAGAAAAAGGGATCACAGGCAGTGTTGCCGGGTTTCTTGAAGGCGCCGGTGTGCTTATTATTGATGTGCCGCCCAAAGTCAAAGGCGGGGAAAGCTATCCGGGTAAGATGCGCCACCTCATCCCATATGTTACAAATGCAAAAATCGGGAAAGTGCTGCTGGTAAGCTCCACATCTGTTTATGCTGATGATAATAGCATTGTTACCGAAGATACACGGCCTAACCCGGATTCTGAAAGCGGAAAGCAGCTGCTTGAAGCGGAAATGCTGCTAAAGATGGCTTTACCGGAAACTACAGTCCTGCGTTTCGGCGGGCTGTTTGGCGGGGACAGGCACCCCGTTTTTCACCTGGCCGGGCGGGAAAACCTGGCCGCACCCGATGCGCCCGTAAACCTGATCCACCGGGACGACTGCATCGGCATCATCAAAGCTATCATACAAAAACAGGCATGGGGCCAAGTATTTAATGGTGTGGCGCCCGCACATCCCACCCGGAAGGAGTATTATACCGCAAAAGCAGCAGAACTGGGGCTTGAAAACCCAAAGTTTGACCACGCTGAGGTATTAGCCGGGAAAATTGTCACTTCAGCCAACATCCACGGCGTCTTAGGCTATGCCTACAAAAAATCCCTATAAGGTATAGCGCACGCCGCACAAAATAATCCGGGGCAGGAGGTGGACAGTCTGCCGCGATATAGTAAAGTCCGAAAAGGAACTCGTCGTTTTTTCTTTATTGTTAAGGAAATTATTTACCCGGATATCAAAGCCCCAGGGGCTGTTTTTCTTTTGGTAGGCCATACTGATGTTGCCCGTCTGGAACACGTTGTGCTGCCCCTGGGGGTCGGTGTTGTTAAAGTAGGTATAATCGGCCTTAAAAGTGAATTGGGGAATAAACTCATAAGCAAAGCTACTCTCAAAAACCTCATTTTCATAGTTAGAACGGGTTATCCCTTTAAAGCTACTCCATGTTTTGTCATATCCTACGCTTATGTAAGGCCACTTTTTGTTGGCGGTTCTAAGGCTTATCCCGACCTGGCGGCTGTTCCTGCTGTTGATGCTGCCCACGCCGTTGAGGCGTTGCGTGTATTCAAACCAGCTAAGCCTGGAATAGACTTTTACGCTAAGATACCAGAATTTCTTTTCAAGGGAGCCATACGTACTCCAGTTGGTTTCGGGATTATCGGTCAGTACCGGCGTAGTAAAGTTATTGAGCAGTATAGCGCCGCCTTGAGTGGTTTCCACAACTTCCACATCGTTCCTTATGGTGCGTACCTTCCGGGAAAAAGATACACCCCCATGGGCACTCAGGCCACGATAGGCAGAAAATTTGGTGTAGAACAGGTTAACCTTATGAAAGCGTTCGTTCCTAAGGATAGCATTGCCCCGGAACACGGAGTTGTAGCTTTGCAGGGTGTAGCGCGAGGCCATCTGCTCCGGGTCGGCAAAATCATTAGAAAATCGGTAGCTCAGTTTCAGGCTTTCGGATTTATTAAATTCATAATCACTATTGAGTTGCGGTTCTAAAAGTACCCGGGAAAAGGCATTGTTGCCATCGGGCTGGCGTGTGGCGAGGCGGTAGCGGTGCAGGTAGAGCCCCGGCCGGGTTATGAGCCTGCCTGTCATAAATTTATACTCTGTGCCTAAATAGGTGTCACCGAGCGTGTACCGGAGGTCGTTCCCAAAACCATCGGCCGCCGAAAAGGCATTCACCGACCCACTGCTGAGCTGTTGCCACTCCCGTGTAGTAAGCGTGGCGTGGCTGTGGTTATGGCCTGCCACGGTGTACAGGTGGTTGAGATTATTAATCACCCAATAATGCCGGAACAGCATGTCAACATTGTTTGTTGTTATGTTTTTTAATTGATTGACATTGTATGTAATATCCTCTTGCAGCGGGATAAGGCCGGGTAGAAAGTCACGATCTGTGTTCCACGAATTTTCCGGGGCAAATTTAGTGTAATCCTGGTTTATGACCAGTGTGGTAGTATGAGCAGGACTGTATGACTTGTGCCATTCAAGATATTGCTTTACCGATTGGTTCTCCGCATCTCTCAGGGTTTCAAACAACGTGGCCGTGCCGTTGATAGCCGAAGTGAGCCGGCTCGAAAAATCATTGTCCGAAAACTGGTACTGGCCGTTATAATACCACTTTTCGTTTTTCTGCCTGTCATAATCCAGCTTGATATTCCCCAGCGCCATAAGGGCGCTATTCCGTGACTGATAATCCCGGAGTTCTACAGTGCCGGAATCATTCTGAAGGTACTCTGTGACGCTTTCTGTAAATGAGGCCGTAAACAGCTTGGAGAAAATCCCGAAGCCGGTAATTTCAAATTGATCTGAAACCCTGTGGCTAAAGCTCAGCGCGCTAAACTGGGATTTGTTTTCAATAACTTCCTGATCGCCTTCCGTAAAGGCATAGAGGTTACTTAGCGGCTTTCGTTGGTTTAAAAAACTGCTTGTACCCCCGCTAAAGCGCATCATGTCATCAAAAGTAAGGGTGCGCTGCCCTACGTTGTTGTTGTCGCCTATGAAATTGAAGGTGGTTTTGGGGCTGTAATAAAAGAGCGCCGCGTGCGCCGCATAGTAGCGGTCATTGCCCAGGGCGGCTTCTACATCGCCAAACAGGAATTTTTTCTTTTCTTCCTTAAGTTTTACGTTCATGGCCAGTTCATCGCTGTCAGACACCTGCTTCAAGAACCCTACCTGATTGAAATGGTCTATCACTTCTATTTTATCAAGCGCGTCCGCGGGGATATTTTCTACGGCCAGCCTGGAGCCACCCCCGAAAAACGAACGGCCTTCCACGAGCATTTGTGTTACTTTCTTGCCCTGTACCGTTACGGTCCCGTTTTTATCAACTTCCACCCCGGGCAATTTCTCCAGCACTTCCTTCATCTTGCGCTCATTGCCCGATGCGAAACTTTTCACGTCATAAATGAGCGTATCTTTTTTGACTACTACAGGCTGGTAATCATAGTTGATGACTACTTCTTTAAGATTTTCATCGGAAGGTTTTAACAGGAAATCATGTGAAGTGGCGCCCGAACCGGGGCTATAGCGGAAGGTTTCGTCCTTATAACCCAGGTAGGAAACAGTGATTTCGTAGGCAACGGAGCTGTCCAGCTCAAGGCGGTAGCGCCCTTTGTGGTCGGCAATGGCAAAACGCATGGGAACCCCTTCCTTTAGCGGCCTGGCAATAACATTGGCGCTTTCCAGCGGCGCATTCAGTGTGTCGGAGACCGTTCCCGTAAATGAAATTGATTGAGAGTAGACAATACTGTTAAAAAGCAAAAGGAGTAATAAAAATTTATGCATTATAAATGGCTGTCAGCATCATTGTAACGCTCACTTCATAGGTTTAGCGTTTTACAATTATTTTTTTTGCAGTTCCGAGAGGCGTTTTTGCCGCTGTAGCATCAGGGCATCAAAATCTTCCTTAGATATCAGTTCTCCTTTAACAGGCTTTTTTATAACAGGCGTTGAAGGCATGTTCAGGCTAATAGATGTTGCGCCAAAAACTATGTAGTGTTCCTGCAGCTCTAGGATAAGGCCCGGCAGCCCGCCATAGCCTTTGGGGCCTAGCGCCACGGGTATCTTAGGGCAAAACCAAGCCACAACAGGATAGGTTACAATACCCCTGCTGGTCATGGTGTTGTAAGTGGATGTCGCTTTGAAGCAGAGATACCCGTCAATCATCTTGCTCTCAGTACCAATGATCCATTCCATCTTCAAGGGTTTGGTAATGATAAATTCTTCTTTAAGGGTAAGTAAAGAATTCTCATTATTATTATACCGGATTTCTGATTTTTTAAGATCGGAGTAAATTGGGCTGTAAACTCCTGCAAAAGACACTGCTAGTGAAGTACTTTTATCGTCTGTAGACATGTAGGGATTAAGATAGAATGAAGCCTCGTTTGCAGTAAAATCTAAACTATAGGATAGCCTTGGCGCCCCTTTTAATGCTTCCTGATAAAAATCAAGCCCATTATATTCTTTCTCGTCGAATTTTATGGTATATTGTATTTTGCCATGTGTTATCTGGCAAATAAAGTGCAGGGGCATCAAAATTATGAAGCAAAATAAAAACTTTTTCATATTTATGTAAAACAATAAGCCCAGACACGTCCGGGCTTGGTTCTTTACTAGCTATCCATCTATTGTATTCGCACAATCAGCAAATGCTTTAGCCGCAATGTCATCAGTTACATCTTGACTGAGGCCGTGCTCCGCACCTTTAAGGCGCACACCCTCGGCCGCAGATAAACAAGGAGCATATTTTTCTACAAATTTTACTAACTGACGCTCCCACCCTGATACCGGTACTGTTTCATGTAAAGGAACGCGGTTTTCTATGTTATTTGCTATTGCAAACCCATTAAACACAACTAATGCTACTGCACTAAACATAATTTTTTTCATATATTAAAATATTAATTAAACATTTNACATTGAAGGTGGTGATGAAAGCGTAAACTATGCCAACTACCCTGACAAAGAAATTACACCCGAAATTAAAGACGATGCGATAAAAACAAAAGGGTACTTCATTTATCCAAGCCAACTTTTTGTGAATGTTGCCAAAACAGCAAATACTAACCCCAATCTGAACACAGACTTAAAAGCGATTTTTGACGCTATTGAAAGTTCTGCAAATGGTTATCCATCTGAACCAGACATTAAAGGTTTGTTTGCCGACTTTGACACAACAAGCACACGATTAGGAAATACTGTTGAAAGCAAAAACAGTACGTTGGCTAAAGTCTTAAAAGGAATTGAAGAGCTTGACTTTGGAAATTTTGAAGAAAATGAAATTGACCTTTTTGGTGATGCTTATGAGTTTTTGATTTCCAACTATGCAGCCAACGCAGGAAAATCGGGAGGTGAGTTTTTTACGCCACAACACGTTTCAAAACTCATTGCACAATTGGCCATGCACAAGCAAGACAAGGTAAATAAAATATATGACCCTGCCGCAGGTTCAGGTTCTTTGTTGTTACAAGCCAAAAAGCATTTCGACAATCATATTATTGAAGAAGGTTTTTATGGACAGGAAGTAAACCACACTACTTATAACCTTGCTCGTATGAATATGTTTTTGCACAACATCAATTACGATAAGTTTAATATTGCCCTTGGCAATACACTGATTGACCCTCACTATGGCGAAGAAAAACCTTTTGATGCTATTGTTTCAAATCCGCCTTATTCCATAAAGTGGATTGGTGACGATGACCCAACGCTGATTAATGATGACCGTTTTGCACCTGCCGGTGTGTTGGCTCCAAAATCGAAAGCAGATTTTGCCTTTGTGCTTCATGCATTAAGTTATCTGTCCAGTAAAGGCAGAGCAGCAATTGTTTGTTTCCCTGGTATCTTTTACCGTGGCGGTGCTGAACAGAAAATCAGAAAGTATTTAGTGGATAACAACTTTGTAGAAACTATCATTTCATTAGCACCAAACTTATTCTATGGAACTCCAATAGCTGTTACAATTCTTGTCCTCTCAAAACATAAAACAGAAAACAAAACGCAATTTATAGATGCAAGCAGTGAAGATTTCTTCAAGAAAGTAACCAACAACAATGTGCTTACTGATAAACACATTGAAAGAATTATGGAAATATTTGATAGCAAAGAAAATATTGAGTATGTGGCTAAGACAATTGACAACTCTAAAATTGCTGAAAACGATTATAACTTGTCTGTAAGTACATATGTAGAAACTAAAGATCATAGGGAGCAGTTTGACATTGTGGAGTTAAACACAGAGGTCTCAAAAACTGTAGAAAAGATAAATAAACTACGTGCAGATATTGACTCAATAATAAAGCAAATTGAAGAATGAGTGCATTAGAAAAGTTACTACAAGGCGTTGAAGTAGAATGGAAAGCCATTTGGGAAGTCACAACATGGGACAAAAAATTTAATGCTGTTGATAATTTCAAACAACCAAAGACTGTCAAGTATTATCATTTACTCGCTAATGAAATCAGACCTTTAATATTGGAAAAAGGAAATGTAAAATTACTTACAACTAACGAAACAAACTTTTGGACATCAGAAGAACTTGCAGGCCCAAAGATTTCAAGTGGTGAAGTAGTTGCTATTCCTTGGGGGGGTAATGTAATTGTACAATATTATAACGGGAAGTTTTTAACTGGAGATAATAGGATTGCTATTTCAAATGATACCAATTATTTAAACACAAAATATCTGTATTATTATTTGAATGCAAATATAGATTTACTTGGCTCCTTTTATCGTGGTGCAGGTATAAAACATCCAAGCATGTCCAAGGTACTCGATTTGATAATCCCAATACCACCAATCAAAATCCAAAAAGAGATTGTTCGTATTCTAGATGATTTTACTGAACTTACAGCGGAGCTTACAGCGGAGCTTACAGCTCGTAAAAAACAATACATCCATTACAGAGAACATTTTTTTGAATTTAATGATATAGATTTTAAGAGAGAGCCGTTAGGCGAAATTGGAGAATTTCAGAGAGGTAAACGATTTGTAAAAGATGATATGCTTACAGAAGGAGTACCCTGCATTCATTATGGTGAGATGTATACCTATTACGGTACTTGGGCAAACAAAAGCAAGTCTTTTCTCAGCAAGGAGTTAGTAGAAAGGAAAAATCTACGAATTGCTGAAAATGGTGATGTTGTTATTGTTGCTGCTGGAGAAACCATTGAAGATATTGGATTGGGGACTGCTTGGTTAGGCGATGAAGGCGTAGTAATTCACGATGCTTGCTTTTCTTTCAGAAGCCCATTAAATCCGAAATACGTAGCATACTTTACACGTACTAAACAATTCCACGACCA
>NZ_NOXV01000293.1 GCF_002251835.1 Flavobacterium cyanobacteriorum | reverse complement strand
CTGTGCAGCCGGTATAATGCTTATCTGGTAGTAGATGAGGCCCATGCTGTGGGGGTATCCGGCAGGGGAAGGGGGATGGTACAGGAACTTGGCCTGCAGGATGAGGTTTTTGCCAGGGTTGTTACTTTCGGCAAAGCGCTCGGCTGCCATGGCGCAGCAGTTTTAGGCCACATAAAGCTGAGGGATTACCTTGTAAATTTTGCCCGCAGTTTTATATTCACAACAGGGCTGCCGCCCCATGCCTTAGCCACAGTGCTTGCAGCATATAACCAGCTTGCTGGTGATGTTTCTGCGCAAAACGGGCTCCGGGAAATCATCGGCTTTTTTTCATCTGAGGCAGAAAGGCTCGGCTTAGGCTGCTTTATCAATAGCACCTCCGCCATACACTGTGCCGTTGTGCCGGGCACAATAAAAGTAAAGGCTATATCAACGGCTTTGCAGGAGCGCGGATTCGATGTTCGGGCCATACTGTCGCCTACAGTGCCTGCCGGGCAGGAGCGCCTGCGTTTTTGCCTGCACAGCTACAACACAAAGCAGCAGGTTACCACAGTGCTTACGCATTTCCGGGAACTGCTTCATCAGTAGGCTTCTTTCGCCGTTTCCGCCGTTTAAACCAGTTGCTGTCTTCCTCACCAAACAGGTAGGCATACGGCTGCGTATCGGGGCTCAGCTCAAACAGCTTTTTAAGTATGGCTATAGTGGGTATTATAAGTATCATGCCCATAATGCCCCATATAGCGCCGCCAATAAGCAGCCCTAAAAAGGTAACCAGCGCGTTAAGGTTTACATTGCCACCGGTAATTTTAGGGGTGAGGAAAGCTCCTTCAAGCAATTGTATAAACGTAAAAGCCACCAGCACGGCTATGGGGTAAAACAGGCTGTCTTTGGTCAACAGCGCAAACAGGAAAGGCAATACAGCGCCCAGCGACGGGCCGAGGTAAGGGATGATATTAAGCACGCCTGCAAGCACACCGAAAAATATGGCATGCTCAATACCCAGCGCAAAAAGCACTGCCGTGTTCACTATGGCAAGGATAAGCATAACTTTGCCCGCGCCAACAATATAGGCGTGTACAATTTTGCGCAGCTGCGTCATTTTTGCCAGCAGGCCGTTGTTGTCATGCCTGCGGAACACTTTGGTAATAAATATGGCCAGGTGGTCCCGGTATATCAGCAGGAAAAAGATGAACACCGGCAGCAGGATGACATCCGACAGCGTGTTGAGTGTTGAAAATACGAGTTGGGTGGCGCTGCTGTTTTCCGGCTGCACAATTTCTACCGCTTTTTTCATTTCAAACCCGTCTTTCATGCCAAGGTCAAAACCAAACGTATCATAGCACCATGTATTAGCCTTAATGATAAAGTGGTTGAGCTTTTGGGTAAGGTCGGTACCCAGGTCATCAACAAACTGCCTCACCTGGATGTATATGAGGGAAAATATCCCGCCTAACAGGATAAGGAAGCCTGAAAGTACAACAAATGCTGAGAATGACCGGGGAATTTTACGGCGTTCCAGCCTGTTGCAGGTTGAGGTTAGCAGCATGGCTAAATATCCTGATATAAGCAACGGTACCAAAAGCTGTTTTGCCATTATCATAAAGAAGATAATAATGATAATGAGCAGGGCTATATACACGGTTTTTATGTAATTAGGCACTTTAAGGGTTTCCATGCATAAGGGAAGACGTGTTAATTTAATGTCTTTACTCTCAAAGTTATAGAATATAAATATTGCCTATTGGTAATATTATATTAAAATTGGTGGCCCCCAATTTTTAAATAAACACCCATATTTAAGTAAGTTTGCACTATGGAAAGTATGTTTACGAAAATAGGCGCTTACCAATATACTTCAGAGGCACTGATTATCAAAGGAAAGCTTCAGTCTGAGGGTATAGATGTTTTTATGGCCGATAACCATACGATAGATTTTGATCCGTTGATAAGTAATGCAATAGGAGGGGTTAAGCTATTTGTAAGAAATGTAGACGCTGGTAAAGCTAAGCAAATACTTTTTGCAATCAACAGGTATTCTGTCGACGATTCCGGAAATCCGGTTATATGCCCTCAATGCAGTAGTAGCCAGGTAGATTTGGTTTCCACCATCAAAGATTTAAAATCTTTATTTTCTTTCCTATTCTCTTTACTACTGGGATTACTTCCATTCTACGTAAAATATAAATATTGTTGTAACAATTGTAAAAATCAATTTCTATAAATGAAACTATTTATCACGGGAATTGGCACCGATGTAGGCAAAACAGTGGCATCGGCCATTATAACCGAAGCGCTCGAGGCAGATTACTGGAAACCGGTACAGGCCGGCGACCTGGACAATTCAGACAGCCACAAGGTAAGCAGGTACATATCAAACAAAAAAACGGTTATCCATAAAAACAGCTATGCCCTTACTACACCGGCCAGCCCGCACCTGGCTGCGGCAATAGACGGTATAACCATAAACAGGCAGCAGGTAACAGAACCGCAGACAGATAATCACCTGGTTATTGAAGGGGCCGGCGGGGTGTTGGTACCGCTTAATGATGAAGATACCATTTTAAGCCTCATAAAGCCGGAGTATAAAGTTGTGGTAGTGTCAAGGCATTACCTTGGCAGCATCAATCACACCCTGATGACTATTGAAACCCTGAAGAGCCATGGCATCAACCCGGCCGGGATTATATTTAATGGTGATGAAAACCCTTCTACAGAAAGTATTATCCTGAAACGTACAGGCATTACCTTCATCGGGCGGATTGACAATGAACCCTATTTTGACAAAAATGTAGTCCTTGACTATGCCGACAGGTTTCGTGAAAATATATTGAAGTTATGATTGCAGGAAACCAGGCTCCTCTCGGGCAAGAGAGCCTTCGTGAAAGAGACAGGCGCTACCTGTGGCATCCTTATACCCAGCACAAGACCGCTCCGGAGCATATTGCCATAACGAGGGGACAGGGTGCGCTACTTTGGGATGAAGAGGGTAAACAATATATTGATGCCATTGCCTCGTGGTGGGTAAATCCATACGGGCATAGTAATACCTATATAGCTGATGCCATATACAGGCAGCTTACTACACTGGAGCACGTGCTTTTTGGCGGTTTTACCCATGAGCCTGCCATACTTTTGGCTGAGAGGCTGGTGCCGCTTCTTCCGCCAGGGCAGGAAAAACTGTTTTTTAGCGATAACGGGTCAACAGCCGTGGAAGTAGCCATAAAGGCAGCATTGCAATATTATTATAATAAAGGTGAAAAGCGCACAAAGATAATAGCACTGGAAAATGCCTTTCATGGCGATACTTTTGCAGCTATGGCAGCCAGCGGGATAACATTTTTTACCGAGGCTTTCAGGGGTTCGCTTGTTGAGGTTACACACATACCCGTACCTGTAAAAGGTAGCGAGGATGAAGCCTTGGCAGTGCTTAAAGCCCTGGCCGCAACGGGTGAATATGCCGCTTTTATCTTCGAACCTTTGGTACAGGGTGCCGCCGGCATGGTGATGTATGAGCCGCAGGCGCTGGACAGGCTCATTGCCGTTTGCAGGGATCATGGTGTTTTTACCATAGCAGATGAGGTAATGACCGGTTTTGGCAAAACAGGTAAAATTTTTGCATCAGGCCACCTGGAAAATAAGCCCGACATGATGTGCCTCTCCAAAGCCCTTACAGGGGGCACCATACCTATGGCCGTAACTACTTTTACAGGAAAAATATTTAAGGGATTTTATGACGATGATGTAAACAGGGTGCTGTTCCACGGGCACACGTTCATGGCTAATCCTACAGGATGCGCCGCAGCCCTGGCTTCCCTTGACCTGCTGTTGTCGGATGAAATGCAGCAGAATATAAGGCGCATTAATGAAAATCACCTTGCCTTCATGAAAAAGATGCAGCACCACCCGAGGGTGAAGGAAGTAAGGGTAAGGGGCGTTATACTGGCACTTGAAATTGCCCGCGAAGGCAAAGAAGAATATTATGGAGGCTTCAGGAACAGGCTGTATAATTTCTTTATCAGCAGGGGAATCATCCTCAGGCCGGTGGGAAATATTGTATATATCCTGCCGCCTTACATCATCACGGATGATTTGTTAAGAAATATTTATGATGTTGTTGAGGAAGCTGTTGAAAAAATAACGTAAATTAGGTTAATTAATTTATGTTGTATGATCCATCCTGATACTGAACTCCGTTTTATCAATGATGTAGTTGGCTATGGAGTTGTAGCCAAGAAGTTTATCCCTAAAGGTACCATTACATGGGTTCAGGACGATCTGGATCAGGTATATACGCCGGAAGACATACGGCGGATAAACCCTGTTATGCAAACTTACCTTGACACCTACAGCTTTACGAACAGCCGTGGCGAGAAGGTTTTGTGCTGGGACCATGCCAAATATGTAAACCATAGTTTTAATCCCAGTTGCATGAGTACCGCTTATGATTTTGAAATTGCCATCCGGGATATACAGCCCGGTGAGCAGCTTACCGATGATTATGGCTACCTTAACGTATCAGAACCTTTTGAAGCGGAAGATGAAGGTACTGAACGTAAAGTGGTTTATCCTGATGATATACTGAATTACTACGAAGTATGGGACGGGGCCATAAAAGATAATATGGCAAACATAGGGGTTGTCAGCCAGCCGCTACTAAGGTTTATTCCGCAGGCCAACTGGGCAGAGTTCAGTAAAGTGCTTTCTGGCGAAGCGCCGCTCCGCTCCATAAAAACCTGTTATTTTGAGCAGAAAATTCTTGACCGCAGTTAAGTTGCGGTTTTTTTAGTTTAGTACTTTTGCAAAAATTAATTTTGCATTGGGTATACCTGTTTCCATAACCTCCATAGCTTCTTTCTCTCCGCTTGGCGACAGCTCCGAAACCGTTTGGAAAAATTATAACCACATCGGGACGCTTATTACAAATACCGCTATAGGCAGCGCCATTGTGCCTGTTGCGGCTGTTCCACCGGCCTTAAAGGAAAAAACGACGCTGCTGCGTGAGTCTGACGCTAAATACAGGCATCTTGATGACTCTGTGCTTTATGCTATACTTGCCTCAAGGGCCGCAGTGAGTAAAGCCGGCTGGGGCATTGGCGATGATTTTGGCGTAAATATCGGTTCTTCACGCGGGGCAACCCACCAGTTCGAGGAGCATTACCGCAATTACCTGGAAACCGGCAAGGCTGCTGTGCAGGCATCTCCCTCCACCACGCTGGGCAATATATCATCATGGGTGGCGCATGACCTGAAGAGCAGTGGGCCTGAAATTTCCCATTCCATAACCTGTTCAACAGCCCTGCATGCTGTTTTAAACGGCGTGGCATGGCTACGTGCGGGGATGGCACGAAAATTTCTTGCCGGCGGTGCCGAAGCGCCGCTTACGCCTTTTACCATTGCCCAGATGCAGGCCATGAAAATATATGCAAAGGCTTCGGGTGGCGCGTATCCCTGCCTTGCGTCTGACCTCCTTAAAAAGGTAAATACCATGGTGTTGGGTGAAGGGGCTGCTGCTGTGTGCCTTGAGCCGGGTATTGTTGACGGTGCCCTTGCTACTATTGACGGTGTCGGCTATGCGACTGAAATGCTGGAACACAGTGTTTTCCTTTCTGCTGATGCAGGATGTATGCAGCGGGCTATGCTTATGGCGCTGGGAGGCACTCCGCCTTCAGCTGTTGATGCTGTAGTAATGCATGCTCCGGGAACATTAAAAGGCGACAGTGCGGAGCATGCCGCCATACAAAAAGTTTTTGGTGATGCCATGCCACTGCTCACCACCAACAAATGGAAAATAGGCCACACCTTTGGCGCTTCGGGCCTCCTGAGCCTTGAAATGGCTGTCCTGATGCTCCTCAACAACAAGTTTATAGGCGTGCCTTTTACTGAAGGCAGGCCACAGCAGGGTAACCTTAAAAAGATACTCGTAAATGCGGTTGGTTTTGGCGGCAATGCTGTAAGTGTACTTATTGCCAGGCCGTAATAAGGTAATGCATTTACATCAGGGCCATAATGGTGGTGAAGCCAACGATATCCGCTAAAAGGCTCAATACGTAACTCGGTAGCAGGTGTGGGCAAATAATGCGCAAACTTTTTGCATAGCCCCGATAGAAACGGCATCCTCCCCGCCGCCCGCTTTCGCGGCGGGGAGATATAGTGGATAGCGGGACCGGGCTTTGACAAAAATGCCAAAGCCCGGGCTGCTCCGCAAAAAAAGCAGACTGCTTTTCGGGTTAGAGGCTGTATTATAAAATAGTTTAGCTGCTGCCTTCCCTGGACTGGGGAAAGCAGCAAAAACTGTTTAAGTTTTGGTGGCAAAACGTAAAACAAATTAAACACTTTATATTGATTATAAATAAGCCTGAAAAGGTTGTAGTTATAGTGATTTCACCTTATTTTTGTTTGATTTTTAAAAAAACTTATATATCAATCAGATACTATGGCAAAATCTGCATTATTAAAGTCATCAATTGCAAAAAAGTATTGGATGGCGCTGACAGGTTTATTCCTGTGCCTGTTTTTAGTGGGGCATTTAATAGGTAACCTTCAGTTACTTTACGGAGGGGAAAACCCATCACTGCGCTTTAATGAATATGCGCTTTTCATGACCACAAACCCTGCTATAAAAATACTGTCATACCTCACTTACTTTTCAATTCTGTTCCACGCTGTTGACGGTATAGTTCTTGCTTATCAAAACCAGAAGGCAAGGCCGGTAAAGTATGCTAAGAACAGGCCGGAAACCAATACTGTATGGGCTTCCAGGAACATGGCGGTGCTGGGTACGCTAATCCTGGTGTTTATTGTAACGCACATGGTAAACTTCTGGAGCCGGATGCATTTTGATAAGAACATGCCTTTGCAGACTGTTGAAATCAATGCAGGCGGCATGAAGCAGCTTTTTTACCTTACTACTGATGGCGGCTACCTGCCTAAAGCCCAGGTTGACCAGGGTATGGTAGTAATTAAAGACCGTAAGTACTTTTATGATGCGCAGGCCAATGTAAAAATAAAGGAAGGGTACATGGACCTTTACAAAATAACTGTTGAGTTTTTCAAACACCCGCGATACGGCCTTATAGCCAGTATACTATATGTTATAGCCATGGCGGTTTTAGGTTTCCACCTGTACCACGGTTTCGGCAGTGCATTCCAGTCGCTGGGCATAAATAACCCGCGTTATAACATGCTGATCAAAAATTTCGGGATAGCGTTTTCAATTGTAGTACCGCTACTGTTTGCTATAATTCCGTTATACATTCATTTCTTTCTAAAAGCTTAATTGTATGGCATTAGATTCTAAAATACCAAATGGTCCTATTTCTCAAAAATGGACAGACTATAAAAACAAGATCAACCTGGTAAACCCTGCCAACAAACGTAATATTGATGTTATTGTTGTAGGTACCGGGCTTGCAGGTGGGTCAGCTGCGGCTACACTGGCTGAGCTGGGATATAACGTTAAGGCGTTCTGTTTCCAGGACTCGCCACGCCGTGCGCACTCAATTGCGGCACAGGGTGGTATCAATGCAGCTAAAAACTACCAGGGAGACGGAGACTCAGTGTTCCGCCTGTTCTATGATACGGTTAAAGGAGGTGACTACCGCGCCCGCGAAGCCAACGTACACCGCCTTGCCGAAGTTTCAACAAATATTATTGACCAGTGTGTCGCGCAGGGTGTGCCGCTTGCCAGGGAATATGGCGGACTGCTTGATAACCGCTCTTTCGGTGGTACGCTGGTATCCCGTACTTTCTATGCTAAAGGCCAGACAGGCCAGCAGCTTTTACTGGGTGCGTACTCTGCCATGAACCGCCAGATAGGCCGTGGCAAGATACAGATGTATAACCGCCACGAAATGCTGGACCTTGTTATTGTAAACGGAAAAGCACGCGGCATTATAGCCCGTAATCTGGTAACCGGTGAAATTGAAAGGCATTCTGCTCACGCTGTAGTACTGGGCACAGGAGGTTACGGCAACGTTTTCTTCCTGTCTACCAACGCTATGGGAAGTAACGTAACCGCCGCATGGAAAGCACACAAAAAAGGAGCATACTTTGCCAATCCATGCTATACGCAGATTCACCCCACCTGTATCCCTGTTTCAGGTGACCACCAGAGTAAGCTTACGCTGATGTCAGAATCGCTAAGGAACGACGGGCGTATTTGGGTACCGAAAAAACTGGAAGACGCACAGGCCATCCGTGAAGGAAGGCTGAAGCCTACACAAATAGCTGAAGAAGACAGGGACTATTACCTTGAAAGGAGATATCCTTCGTTTGGTAACCTTGTACCTCGAGATGTGGCTTCGCGCGCTGCCAAGGAAAGGTGCGATGCCGGTTTTGGCGTTAACAAAACAGGTGAGGCTGTTTACCTTGACTTTGCTTCATCCATTATACGCTACGGTAAGGAACAGGCAAAGATAAAAGGGCTTAATCCCGACGATGAAAAACTGGTAAAACAACTGGGCACGGAAGTTATTGAGAATAAGTACGGTAACCTCTTCCAGATGTATGAAAAGATTGTGGATGAAAATCCGTATGAAACCCCAATGATGATATACCCCGCAGTGCACTATACTATGGGTGGCCTTTGGGTTGACTATAACCTTATGACAACAGTGGAAGGCTGCTACGCCATAGGTGAAGCTAACTTCTCTGACCACGGGGCTAACCGTCTTGGTGCTTCGGCACTGATGCAGGGCCTTGCCGATGGTTACTTCGTGTTGCCATATACTATTGGTGATTACCTTGCCAAAGATATACGTACAGGTAAAATATCAACAGACCTTCCTGAATTTGAGGAGGCTGAAAATAATGTAAGGACACAGCTTGAGAGCCTTATTAATAATAAGGGGACGCATACGGTTGACTATTTCCATAAGCGCCTTGGTAAGATAATGTGGGACAAGGTAGGTATGGCGCGTAATGCGCAGGGTCTTACTGAAGCCATTGCCGAAATTGCGGCACTTCGTGATGAGTTTTACCGTGATGTAAAAGTGCCCGGCGATATGTATGGCCTTAACCAGGAGCTGGAAAAAGCTATGCGCGTAGCCGATTTCCTTGAACTTGGCGAGCTTTTTGCAAAGGATGCCCTGCACAGGAACGAATCATGCGGAGGCCACTTCCGTGAGGAATACCAGACCGAGGAGGGTGAGGCACAGCGTGATGACGAGAACTTTGCCTACGTTGCAGCGTGGGAATACAGAGGTAAACCAAGCGAAGCAGTGCTGCACAAAGAGCCTCTTGTTTTTGAAAACGTAAAATTAGTTCAGAGAAGTTACAAATAAGCCACCAGCCATAAGGCATTAGGCATTAGCTATATGAGTGAAATTAAAGATTATAAAGATTTACTTATATGGCAAAAGGGAATTCAGATTGTTAAAGCAGTTTATTTGTGCTTTGGGTCTTTCCCTAAAGACGAGATCTTTGGTTTACAGAGTCAGATGAAGCGGTCAGCTGTTTCTGTGCCTTCTAACATAGCTGAAGGCTGGGGAAGAGATTCTACACAAAGCTACCTTCAGTTTCTCCGCGTTTCAAGAGGTTCACTCATGGAACTGGAAACACAACTGATTATAGCCAAAGAACTAAATTATATTGAAGATTTAAAATTTACGGAAATATCCGGTTTGATTACCGAAGAAAGTAAAATGTTAAACGCCTTTATTAAGACACTCAGCAAATAACTTTTGGCTGGTGGCTAGTGGCTAAAAACTATTAACATGAATTTAAAACTTAAAATATGGCGCCAAAAAAACGCCAGGGAAGCGGGGAAAATGGTTGATTACAACATCAGCAACGTTTCTCCTGACATGTCATTCCTTGAAATGCTTGACGTGTTAAATGAAGAGCTTAACAACAAGGGCGAAGACCCTGTTGCTTTTGACCATGACTGCCGTGAAGGTATCTGCGGCATGTGCTCGCTGTTCATTAATGGTGAGGCACACGGCCCTGACAGGGGCGTAACTACCTGCCAGCTGCACATGAGGAAATTTAAGGATGGCGATACTATTTATATTGAGCCTTTCCGTGCTAAAGCTTTCCCTGTAATTAAAGACCTTGTAGTTGACAGGAGTTCCTTTGACAGGATCCAGCAGGCCGGTGGTTTTATCTCGGTAAATACATCAGGCAATACTATTGATGCCAATGCCATTCCTATTAAGAAACATGATGCCGACAGGTCTTTTGACGCGGCTACGTGCATTGGTTGCGGCGCTTGTGTGGCCAGCTGTAAAAATGCTTCAGCCATGCTTTTCGTTTCGGCTAAAGTATCACAGTTCGCTCTCCTTCCCCAGGGTAAGGTTGAAGCGCACGAACGCGTACTGAACATGGTTAAGAAAATGGACGAAGAAGGCTTTGGTAACTGTACAAATACCGGCGCCTGCGAGGTGGAATGCCCTAAAGGGATTTCACTTGAAAATATTGCCCGGATGAACAGGGAGTACCTGTTTGCAAGCGTTAAATCGTAAGGCAAAAATCATTTGGGCCAAAACGAATCTATAGCTATCAGTCCAGATGCATCCAATGTGCGAAGTAGCGATTGTGTTGAGGCGTTGCCATATTAGTGTACAGCGGGTTGAAAGTAGGCTGAATCTGGCTGTTTGATTAAAAATATTGGAATAGGGCGGGCATCTTATGCCTGCCTTTTCTTTTAATGTATTCCAATAAAGAATCTTTATCAAATTTATTTAGAATTAATAAAAATAGTTTGCGTATAACAATCGCGACATTTAAATTTGCAGCAATTTAGAATTAATCTAAGTAAAGCTGTAATGCAGTCTGTAACTAAAGCAATATACTACTTAATAATCCTTTTTCCGGCGCTTCTTTGTGCGCAGGAAACCGACACTACAAGAACTACGCTTGAAGAAGTGGTGGTTACAGGCCAGATTGAACCCCAGTCGCTAAAAAAATCTGTATTTAACGTAAGGGTCATTACAAGGCAGGACATACAACAGCAGGCAGCCGTAAACCTGGCCGACCTGCTGAACCAGTATATAAATATTACGGTTATGCCAAACAGTACCAACGGGCGCTCCACCATCTCCATGTTTGGGCTCGATGGGCAATATATGAAAGTGCTGGTGGATAACGTGCCGCTGGTAAGCGATACAGGCCTGGGCAACAATACTGACCTTTCGCAAATTAATCTTGATGATGTTGAACAGATTGAGATTATTGAAGGGGCAATGGGGGTAACCCACGGTGCCAATGCCGTAAGCGGTATCCTTAATATTATAACCAAAAAGAGTTCAAAGTACAAGTGGGAGGCTTTTGCCGCCATACAGGAAGAAACTGCCGGTAAAGAGTATGCCTGGTTTGACAAAGGAAGGCATATACAGTCTTTAAAAATATCTAATAACATTAATGATAACTGGTTTGCCTCAATAGGCGCAAACCGCACACAATTCGCCGGCTTTTATGGCGACAGGGAAGGTAAGGAGCATACGGTTAACGACGGCCGCAGGGGCTACATCTGGCTGCCGGAAGAACAGCTTGTTACCAATGCCATGCTGAGCTACAAAAAGAATGGCTTCCGGGCGTTTTATAAGTTTGAATATCTTACCGAAGCTATAAGTTATTACAACTTTGCCGTACAGTCTGATTTTATACCGCCTTCCACCATCCTTAAATTTTCTAATGACGAACGTTTTTTAACCGAAAGGTTTTACCACCACCTGAACGGTACCGGCAGGCTGTGGAACAGGGTCAATTATAATGTCTCAGTATCTCACCAGAAGCAGGAACGCGATTATGAAAAGTTTAAGTATTATATTGAAACGGATGATGAGGTGAATAACAGCAGGGTAACCAACAATGCCGTTGAGGTATTATATTCTACGGGTACTTTCAGCAACTTTTTTGAAAGTAAGAAAGTTAACCTGCAATTGGGCTATGAAACAGTCAATACCAATGGCTTTGCCCTTGTAGACGGTGAAAACCAGATACCTGTGGAAGTGCGCCGCCGCCTCGAAAATTATGATATATTCCTTTCGGGAGAAGTAAATATTACTGATCGGTTTTCCATGAGGCCGGGATACCGCTACTCATTCCAGTCGGCATTTAATGACCAGCATGCCGTTTCGCTCGGCCTTCGCCAGCTTTTAAATCACGGTATGGAGGCAAGGGCATCTGTAGGCAGGTCATACCGCACACCTAACTTTGACGAGCTGTACAGCAGGTTGGTATTTTCAGGCCATTACTTTATAGGCAATCCGTCGCTTTCCCCTGAGGCAGGCCTGTCTTATGAGGTAAGCCTTAAAAAAAATACCTCATTCAGCGCCGGTGGCATGCTCTCAAACTCACTTATAGTAAGCTTCCTTGATATTGATGATAAAATTGATATGGCTCTGGTAGGCTTTGAGCCATCAGGCAATACACCTATATACCAGTACATAAACATAAGCAAGTACCGGATGTGGAACATTTCCACCACGCACCAGTACGCTTTTAATAATTTTAATGCAAGGCTTGGCGCTTCCCTTATTGGTATATCGCAGGAAATAAACAACGGGTCTGCCGTTTCTGATGATAAGTTCCTGTATTCGCTTCAGCTCAACACAGTGTTGTCATACAACCTGCCAAAGTGGAACACGCTGTTTTCAGTATATTATAAATTCAATGGCAGGCAGCAGCGTTTTTATGAATCTACCAACGGGAACGGAGACCCGGTATATAAAATATCAACGCTTGATGCTTACAGCTGGCTGGATGCTTCCATACGCAAAACATTTTTTAAAGACCGGTTTGATGTAACCCTTGGGGCAAGGAACCTGCTGGACATTGTAAACATACAGCAAACACAAAACACGGCTGGGTCAGCGCACGCCGCTTCAACCGATATACTGTTGGGTTATGGCCGTTCGTATTTCCTCAGATTATCATATAACTTTAATTTTTAACTTAAATACCAATATAATGAAAAAAAGTCTGATTTTTGTTTTTTCACTCCTTTCGCTTGCAGCCTGCAGTGACGACGATAATACTGCCCCTACCATATCAGGCCCCTCAACAGGCGCTATATTAACACCTGCAGTGGGTGGTGCCACACAGCCTAACCAGGTATATGTGGACCTTAGCGGGGAAACTTCAACACCGGTTTTAAGGACGGGCTGGGAGTTAGGCTTTTACAGCGGCACCGAATACAGGGTTGTGATTAACAGTGCCATCCGTATGGCCGTAAAGCAAACGGCTTCCACGGATATTACCCAGCCTGTAGCTATTGATAACAGTGTTGCTGTTGGCGCTCCTAACCAGGGTTCAGGCAATATTGAAAACGGTAATACCGCTTATGTTGATGCGCCTTCTGGGGCTATAACAGGTACGGCTATTGCTGAAGTTTCAGCCAACGATGCCGATAATAGGGTTTACCTTGTGAACCTCGGCAACGCTATACCAGCAGAACAGCCTGCCATAGGTACTATTAACATTTTTGGTGCTCAGCGTGGCTGGAGGAAGATACGCGTACTAAGGAGCGGCAATGGCTATAAGCTGCAATATGCCAGCCCCGAAGCTACCACGTTCCAGGAAGTTACTATCGCTAAAAACAATGCTTTTAATTTTACTTTCTTTAGCCTTACCGGCAACACACCGGTAAATGTTGAGCCGCAAAAAGAAAACTGGGACCTTAATTTTACCACATTTACCAATACCCTTAGCATGGGGCCCGGTGGAACTGTATCTTATTTTTATTCTGATTTTGTACTTACCAATGCCAAAGGCGGCACAAGGGCTTATGAAGTGCTGAACAGCGCGGGTATTACCTATGAAGCCTTCACTACTGCTAATGTAGACGCCTCCAAATTTACCGCTGGCGCCGCTGCAGACCAAAGGGTTATCGGTGCTAACTGGAGGAACGGCGGGGGGCCAACTTCACTGCCAAGTGTCAGGGATGACCGTTTTTATGTAGTTAAGGATGCTGCCGGTAATATTTACAAGGTGCAGTTCATTACTATGGTTAACCAGGCTGGTGAAAGGGGTAACCCGGTATTCCGGTATGAATTGTTAGATTAATTGTTTATAGTTAATTGGTTTGTTTGTCCCGGCCCCGCCGGGATTTTTTTTATTATAAACAATAAAAAGGGCTGTCTCAGCAGTATCATTCTTAACGTAATGCAGTGAAGTGAAAAATCTCTTCCTTCGTCAGAATGAAAGCACCTTTGAAACAGCTCTTTTAACTATAAGCTGATATTGTAATTATAAAGAAGCTACCAGGTCTCTCCACTCCTGCAGTTCAGGTATTCCGGGTTTTCTTTTCCCAAAGAACTGCACAATGATGTCACCCATTTCATTAAACACCTCAATAGCCGTAACCATGCCATCTTCAGTAGGCTTGCGCACAATCCATGTCTGCGCAATCTTGCTCATGTCAAGGTGCAGGTTAAAGTCAGGGTCCATAACGTTAAACCACTGGTTGTGCCACATGGTTTTGCGCACAAGGCCGGTATGTATCTGTATATTGCCCCTGTTGCCTACAAAGCACATAATAGGCAGCTTTTGTGCTGCAGCGCCTTCAAGCATTGTAACTATAGCGTCTTTATCAATTTTTTGTGCATAGGTTTCACCGGGCGCAAGGCGCAGCGCCTGTGTCCTGGTAACGCCGAACTTTCTCAGCATACCGAAGAACTCATGGGTATCTTTGAGGTCTGTCCATGCTTCCTGAAAGCCTTTCACGTCGATTTCGCTGTCCGGCTTCTCATCAAGTACAAAAGGTACTTCTACGGTGGCCTCTTCCGGTTGCTGGTTGTCAGATTTATATTTTTCTACCAGGGCGTCAAAAGCAGCTTCATTGCTGTCTTTTGTCAGGTATACTTTATGGATGGCCATACCGTCCTTACCAAAGAACTGGAGGCTTTTCCTGTCACCATGCTCGCTTGTTTCGGCTACGGCAAAGGCTTTATCCCAGTGTGAAAGGAAAATCCGAAGGTCAATATCCTCACCTACAAAAAGGCCCGCGTGGGGTGAAGTAAAATCAGGATTAAGGTAAATGCCTTTGCGCTCGTGTACGCATTCCTCATTACGTGTCAGGGCCATTACTTTGCCGAGTTTTTCAATTTCTGATAAAATATTGGCAAATTCAGGGCGCAGCCTTGTCACGTTTTCGCCTGCCTGGGTAGCTACAAGCTCAGCTTCACTAACACCGAGTTTTTCAGCGGCATTGCGTATCCTCAGGTGTGGGTTTTCAGCTTTGAGCGCTTCCCACTGCGATCGTAATGTATGGGTCATAGTATTCATGTGGAGATGTTTTTATATTCCGAAAATTATTAAAGGGTTTTTGTTTACGGGGTTGGGGCATATAGTGCAGGGAAAATTATACACTTTACTTATGATTTCTTTGGTAAATACTTTATCAGGAACATCGTGGGCTACTATCTTCCCTTTTTTCAGCAGCATTATCCTGTCGGCAAACTGGGCGGCAAGATTAAGGTCATGCAGCACCATCACGGCTGTGTTTCCCTTTTCAGTAAAGTTCTTCACGGTGTGCAGTATGCGGTGCTGGTGCAGTACGTCAAGGTTGTTAAGGGGCTCATCAAGGAAAACCAGCTTATGGGCTATATCATTATCAAGCTGTGCCAGTACCCGCGCCAGGTGCACACGCTGTTTTTCGCCACCTGAAAGCGTAGTGTAGTCACGGTCTTTCAGTGTGGCTACATCGGTTTCTTCCATAGCCTTCACTACGGCTTCCAGGTCGTTTTTATGTGGCCTGGCATTAAAATAAGGGTAACGCCCCATAAGCACCACATCTTTTACTGACAGTGGTATATCATGATTGTTGTTCTGCGAAAATTTAGCCTTGCTGTGGGCCAGTTCTTTTTCATCCCATTCTTCAAAGGTCTTTTTCTTGAAGAATATCGGCTCTTCATTTTTGCCCATTTCGTTGGCCAGCATGCTCAGCAGGGTAGATTTGCCTGCACCGTTAGGCCCCACTATTACCAGCAGTTCACCATAATTAACAGAAACATCAATATTTTGAAGTATAAGAGACTTGCGGTGTGCGTATGATATTTTATAAGCTTCTAACATGGTTTCCGGTTACATGGTGTTCCTGGTTTTAACAAGTATGGCAATAAATATGGGTGCTCCCATAAAGGCAGTAAGTATGCCGATGGGAATTTCTGACGGTGCTGCCACCGTACGGCTTATAGTATCGGCAGAAAGGAGCAAAACGCCACCAAATACGGCCGACATAGGCAATATTATATGGTAGTTAGACCTAAACACCATCCTGAGGATGTAAGGTACTATAAGACCCACAAACCCTATGGTGCCGGCAAAAGCTACCGATGTGCCTACCATAAGCGCTGTAAGCACTACTATCTGCTTTTTGATTTTTTCTACCGGTATGCCCAGGTGCTGTGCATCTCTTTCACCCAGCATCATCGCATTGAGCGCTTTGCCTTTATTGATGAGGAACAGGTAAGAAACCAGCACAATTGTAGCCAGTATCACATTTTTTGTCCAGGTGGCGCCACCCAGGCTGCCCAGGTTCCAGAAGGTAAGGTCGCGCAGCTGTTCTTCTTTAGATATATAAATGAGGAAGCCTGTTATGGCAAATCCCAGTGCTGTGATAGCAACACCCGAGAGCAGCATCACCACTACATTGGTTTTTCCGCCTGAAGTTGATATGCGGTACACCAGCATCATAGTAAGGAGCGCCCCCGCAAATGCCATTATGCTCAGGAACGAGAAATGGAATATTTCCGGGATATAAGCTTTTAATGAGCTGCCTAAAACTATGGCCAGCGCAGCAAATAATGAGGCGCCCGATGTAATACCAATGAGGTCGGGCGTGGCCAGCGGATTTTTAAACATGCCCTGCAGGCAGGTACCCGATACGGCAAGCGCGCTGCCAATGAGTATTGCCATAACGATGCGGGGCAGCCGCAGGCCCATCATTACAAAACGGTCACTTTCTGAAAGGGATTCGTCGTTTGTGATAAGGCTGCTTATCACTTCGGCAAGAGAATGCTTTTCAAATACATAAACACCCATATATAACGATACTACTGCCAGCACAGCCAGCAGCAGCATCCCGGATATCATGTATAATGAAAGCCTATTTTGCATTTTCTTTCAGCAGGGTGTTTAGCTGCACTGCTGCTTCGCCCACACGCGGGCCAAAGCCTGAAAGCAGGCCGCCATCCATAGCAATTATCTTTTTATTTTTACCGGCATTGGTTTTGTCAACTCCCGGTATTTTAAGCACTCCCTGCGGGCCGCCAAGGCTGCCAAGGCCGGAGTCGAACATAAGTATCACATCAGGGTTGCCTTTTATAAGCGCTTCGGGTGTAAGGGGCTTAAAATCTTCAAATTCAGTTATGGCATTTTGTCCGCCGGCCAGTGTTATTACTTTTTCTACCGGCGTATTTTTTCCGGCTACCATAAGTGTTCCTGCGCCACGGGCATAGATAAACAATACTTTAGGAGATTTAGGCAATGCCCCCACTTTTTTAAGGTCACTGTCTATCTTTTCGCCTATCGCCTTATAGTCTTCATGCTTAAGTATACCGGCTACGTCAGCTACCAGTTTTTTGGTGCCGTCTACGGTAAAATCCTGTTTAAGCACATGCGCTTCAACCCCTGATGATTTTATCTTTTGCAGCAGCTCCGGGCTCATGTCTTTTTCGGTAGCCAGTATAAGCGTAGGCTGCAGCGCCATTATTGATTCTATTGAAATGCTTCGCACATGCCCCAGGTCTTTTGCGGTTGCTTTTAAGGTTTCAGGGTAGGTGCTTGTAACATCAACAGCTACAATTTCTTTTTCATGGCCCAGTGCAGCTATTACCTCGGTAACAGCTCCGTTAAGCGAAACAATTTTTTGTGTTTTTTTCCTGGTAACTGTATCAGTAACAGTAGTTTCTTCAATGCTTGTTTTGGATTCTTTTTTGCAGGAAACACCGGCGAACATTACAAATGCAATGGCCAGCAGGGCAGGAATTTTTTTCATTTGGTTAATGTATGTTGTTTTTACTTAATCTAAATAAGTGCAAAACTACATATTTTTTTTAACCGTGAAAAGAAGAACCAGCGGAATTTTATGCGGGTAATGTTAAACTTTCTTTATAAGATAAGTAACAATGCCCCATACGCTAAACTGGTTGTATTCAGTAACTTTTAAGGCGGGGTAATCAGGATTTTCAGGCATCAGGTATACACAGCCTGTTTCGGTCTTTAATCGTTTTACCGTAAAATCGCCATCAATAAGGCAAATGGCAATTTTACCGTCGGCAGGTTCAAGGCTGCGGTCCACAACCAGTATATCGCCGTCATCAATTCCGGCATTAACCATGGAATTACCCGATACCCGTATAAAAAAGGTTGTCTCACTGTTGCGGCAAAGCGTTTCGTCCAGGCTTATCCTGCATTCCATAAAATCCTGCGCCGGCGATGCAAAACCTGCCGGTACAAGCGCAGTAATAAATGGCGCAGTTATGCCCCTGCCGGGGGCAGGCGTGTAAAAAGACAGCGCGGGGGTTTTATCTTTCATTCGCATTTTACCACAAGTATTTCATTAAAATTGGTTGTGTACCGCCGTGAAAGTTTCTCCTGTTTCATATCCCAGGTCTTTTCAGCCTGTGTGCCGAGGCGTATAATCCTGCCGCCCATTTTCCGGTTGGTGGCATCCATTGCTTTCATTAGCGCCATATGCCTGGGATTCTCATCCAGGAACAGGTTGAATTGCTTCGTGTTTTCAGGAATAAGGTCGCCCGTAATCACCCCCGCTTTCTTAAAGATCATCGTGCCGGTGCTCTTCATTATCTCTTTCAGCAGCTGTATGGCAGCATTGCTCAGGGTGATTGCTGAATTGGTAGCAAAAGGCAGCACCATGCCCCGGCTGTAGTGGTACCTTGGGTTATCTATACTGTGCTTGTCGGCCACCAGCATCACTATAATGGTATGGCAGCACGACTTTTGCCTGCGAAGCTTTTCTGCGGTTACTGTGGCAAAAGTTGATACACGCTCACGTATAAGGTCATAATCGCTTAGCAGCTTAGGGAAGCTCCTCGTTGTGGCAATGCTTTTTTTGTCGTTATCTATAGGGCTTGGTTCTAGTACCGGTTTTCCTTCCAGCTCGTACTTAATGCGCAGCCCTACTACGCCCCACTCGTTCTTTATCCATGCTTCGGCGTGTGGCTGTATAAAATCATGGGCTGTGTGTATATTACGGGCCTTCAGCTTCTTTGCCATCCTGTGGCCTATGCCCCATATATCGCCAACATCCAGCCACTTAAGTGCTTTTACCCGTTTTTCGTCCGTATCAATCACATACACGCCGCCTGTCCTGGCCAGGTATTTTTTTGCAATGCGGTTGGCTGCTTTTGCCAGTACGCGGGTGGGGGCAATGCCTACGCACACGGGCAGGCTCAGCCAGTTCCATGCCCGGTTTTTTATTTGCAGCCCGTAATTATGGTAATCATCTATCTGCACGCCGCTGAAATCAAGAAATGCCTCATCAATACTGTACACTTCTACATTTGGGGTAAACTGGCGCATAGTCTCCATAAGGCGTGCGCTCATATCGCCATACAGCGGGTAGTTTGATGAAAATACGGCCACATTGTGTTCTTTAAGTACCGGCCTTGCCTTAAATTCAGGCACTGCCATGCCGATACCCAGCGCTTTTGCTTCCTCGCTGCGCGAAATGATGCAGCCGTCATTATTGGAAAGCACTACAACAGGCTTTCCGTTCAGCTGCGGACGGAATACCCTTTCGCAGGACACATAAAAATTGTTGCAGTCAATAAGGGCAAACATATAGCAGGATTATTTTCATTTACAAATTAAGAAAATAATCTTATGATATGCAATTTATTTGCTGGATTAATAATTAAAATCTGCCTGCACCTAAACACCGTATGAACCAATCATATTACACCGGGAGCATTATATGGGGGTAGTTATTTTCATAATTGGCTGGAGTAATGCTGTTTTTCGCTACTCTTGTAAGATATACATCGTTTTTTTTAACGGTGAGAATGTATGCTGTTTTCCGGAAAAAACCGTAAACAGTCATGCTGATGTTCTGCTCAGTCTCGGTCACACCAATTTTTATACTTCTGGAAAGCAGCCGGATATTGCCTACTTTATAGTATGCGGCGTTGCTGAAGCGATACCTGACGATTACAAATTTTTCATCAGATGACAGTGAGTGCTGAAAATAAACCAGCCTTAGCGACCTGCTTCTCCTCGGCAGGAGCCTGAGCATCCTGCTTATTATCTGGTACTGAAAAAAAACATTGTTAAACACAGTATATATTTTTTGTGGTTGTTTATTCCTTCGTAAAAATAACTGTATCTTTAGGGGAGCGCAATGTACGGCTTTTAGAATTTTTAATGTGTCATAAATCGACAAAGGCACTTATTTTTTAGATTAAGTGCAAAGTATATTGCCTTTTTTAACAAATGGAGAAAGTACATGCACGGGGGGATGGCTATTTACCGCTTTTAATTACATAGTATGACACAGCTGCTTAAAGCAATATTGTCCCGCAAAGTTGTAATCCGCCTGCTGTTGCCGTTACTCAAGGCTGCCTTTGCTATTATGCTGGTTTTAATCATGTTTTACCTGGGTTTAACGTGGTATATACGTTATCATAAGCAACAGGTACTCACTATGGTTACAGCTACGCTGAATAAAAATATTTCAGGAAGGGTATCTGTTAATAATATGGAAACAGTACTCCTAAAAGGGTTTCCCCGGATATCCCTCCGGCTGAGTGGCGTTGTGATAAAGGACAGCCTGTATGGATTGCACAGGCAGGCCCTTTTACAGGGGGGTGACATTACACTTGCTGTAAATGCATTTTCCCTTGCCCGGGGCATTCTGCAGGTACAGCATATGGAAATCAGGGATACCAGGATATTTCTTTATACAGATGATAAAGGCTATAGCAACACATCTTTATTTAGAACAAGAACCCACAAAAATTCTATGAAAAATGTTTCGTTTCCCGAATTTAATGCCTTGGTACTAAGAAATGTGTACCTGGTAGTAGACGACAGGTTCCGTAAGAAAAAATATGCTTTTCATATTCATAGGCTTAAAGGGACATTAGGTGGAGATGAAAAACGGAAAAAAGTAAACATGGAAGCCGATGTTCTGGTTAAAAGCCTCGCCTTTAATACAGTGAGAGGGAGTTTTATTGAAGGCAGGAGGGTGAGGGGCAATTTCAATATTATTTATTCTGCTGCGGAGCAAATTATTACATTTAGCAGGAACAGGCTACAGATTGGGGATGAAGTTTTTTATGCCGGCGCACGAATATATACGGAAACGCCATGGAAAGACTTCAGCATAAACATTGAAGCTCCTTCAATACGGTGGAAAGATGCTGCGCTAATGCTTTCGCCTAATATTTCCCGCAAACTTATGGTATATGATATTGAACAACCCCTGGCGGTGGTATGCATGCTCAAAGGCGGCTTTAAGCGAAAGGGTGACCCGCTCATAAATGTAAAGGCAACGGTTGCCGGGAATGTGCTTCACACCCCCGGCGGACTTATCACCCGGTGTGGCTTTACCGGTTGGTTTACCAATAATTATATAGATGGCAAAGGATTAGGTGATCTTAATTCAGCTATTATACTCCGCAATTTTACAGGGGAATATTCCGGAATACCAATACAAATGCGTAGTGCATCAGTAGTTAACCTCAAAAGGCCTGTGGCATCAGGTAATTTTACCACAAATTTTAATATGGTGGCCCTCAATAACCTTATTGATGACAGCCTGTTGCACTTTAATAAAGGCAAAGCGGCTGTTTCACTTAATTTTTCAGCTGATATTATTAATTTTAGGTTGGCACGGCCAAAAATTAGTGGCGCAATAGCTATTACTGATGCAGCGCTGCTTTACAGGCCCCGTAGCCTGAACCTGGATAAAATATCGGCGGTACTGGATTTTGCTGAAGACAATCTTAACCTGAAGCGTTTAAGCCTGTCGACCGGTAAAAGCAGGATAAGTATTGATGGCAGCATCAGGAATTTTCTGAATCTGTACTATACCAGCCCGGAAAAAATGGTTTGCCGTGCCAACATTTACAGCCAAAGGCTTCATCTGGGGGAACTGGTAAGTTTCATAGGCCAGCACGCTGTCAATAACTATATTGTCCCCCTGAAACGGAAAGGCAATTTTACGGAAGATATCAGGCTGTTATTCGAAAAATGCCGCTTGGATATGAAGGTAAAGGTGGACACATTACACTATAAAAAGTTTATGGCTACCCGCCTTACCACAAATATACTATTTACTGGCAATGCTATCTTTATAAGGCATGCGGGGCTAAGGCACGCGGGGGGAAGTTTATTGCTTGGCATACAGGTGCGGCAACAGGGCAGGCAGAACAGGTATAACCTTAAGGCAAAAGCGGCAAATGTAAATGTAAGCCGTTTTTTACATGCTTTTGACAATTTTGGCATGCAGTCACTAAATGCCCGCAATATAAGCGGCTACCTTTCATCAGCTGCCAGTATTTCGGGCCGTATCAGCCAAAATGGAGCGTTGGTGCCGGGCTCTGTATATGGCAAGCTGTCATTCAGCCTCAAAAAAGGGGCGTTGCTTAATTTTGAGCCGGTTCGGCATATAGGCCGTTTAGCTTTTCCCTTTCGGGAGATGGATACAATAACTTTTTCAGCGCTTTCGGGCAGGTTTGCTATTAAAGGGGAGAAGGTGGTTATTTATCCGATGCAGGTGAATTCAAGCGTGCTGAACATGGACGTTGCCGGTATATATTCTTTTGGGAAAGGGACCAGGATACAGATTGACGTGCCGCTGCGTAACCCAAAAAAAGATAAAGATATTACTGACGCGGCTACCCTGGCCAGGAGGCGTAACCGTGGTATTGTACTGCACCTTGTGGCAGCTGACGATAAGGATGGCAAAGTGAAGGTCCGCCTGGGCAGCAACAAAAAGCCTAACAAGCCAGAATGATTTTTACTCTCATTATGCTGGCTTAATGTACAAGGATTTATTCAATTCTTCCCTTCTTTTTCGTTGAGGTATTTCCAGTAGCGTTTCGGCACATGTTGTATGTGCAGCTTCATGTTTTTCCGTGCCGGTATATTGGTGCTGTTAAAATAATCTTTCCAGAGTAAAGAGGCCAGCTCTTCCTTCTCATCAGTTAGTTCTGCGGGGAGTTGTACTTTACGGGTATCTATATTAGAAACAAATTCATAAGTTATCTGCTGCACGGTAGTAAGGTCATAGTACAGCCCATAGCGCCGCTTTACGTCATAAATAATCCATTGCTGGTCAGCATACCTGTCTTTAAAGAATTTTGCTACGAGCGGCAGCACATTAAAGTCCGGCTCAATAGGGCAGTAGTAAATACCGTCAGCTGTTTTCTGGAAACGTATGAATGCCTTCATACGGTGGCGCTCCCGGCTTATTTTCCGTTCCATTTTGCTTAGCGCAATAACATGCTCATTGCTAAAGTTAGCCTCTGCACCCTTAGGGTTATCAAATATATACCGTGCAAAATCAAACATATCACTAAATGTTTGCGCATCTTCCGCCAGGTGCACTTTATAAAAGGTCTGCAGCCACTGTGGGTCCAGCTTTTTTTTAAGCCCTTCCCAAACCCGCGTGGCTTTAGTTTCATCATTTATAATTTCAATGGACTCCTCCAGCATTAGCGGCTGGTAATATTTATCCCACACCAGCTGCACCTGCCCCGGCTTACGTTCATAAAATTCAAATACGGCAGTAAGGAGCCCTTCAAAACTCCCGTCAAAAACAAATGTTACCATTGTTGTTTAATTTATATCCCCAATTCAAAATAACAACAGCTGGTTTTGCGGGGTCTTCAGGTATTTGCTGCTGCTTTCAGCTACTATAAGGTTCTTCAGGTGCGGCGCGTCAGGTTCTCTGAGCAGGTAGGGGCTGTCGGCACATTTTATAAAATGTTTTGCCCGGTTATAAGCAACCCCTATTTTTTGCAGCTGGTCGCTGCGCAGCTTCCCGAACTTCCTGGCCTGGATTATTTTTTGTGCTGACCGCACCCCTATACCGGGTATACGGAGTATCATCCTGTAATCAGCATTATTAATATCAACAGGGAATTGATCCAGGTTACGCAGCGCCCAACTAAGTTTGGGGTCTATATCAGTATCCAGGTGCGGGTTGGCAGGGTTTAGCAGTTCCTGTACCTCAAAGCCATAAAACCGCATGAGCCAATCAGTCTGGTACAGGCGGTTTTCACGCAGCAGGGGCGGCTGCGTGCCTATAGCGGGCATACGGCTGTCATAACTAATGGGGATGTAGCCCGAATAATATACCCGCTTCAGCGAATAGTTCTTATAATACTCATTGGCGCTGTACATAATTTCCATGTCGGTTTCAGGGGTGGCGCCGATAACCATCTGGGTGCTTTGCCCTGCAGGTACAAATTTTGGGACATGCTTTATCAGGCCTGTCTTTTTTTCATCTTTAAATTGTGTTATATTTTGCTGTATAAAACCGAGCGGTTTTTTTACCTCTTCATGCGATTTATCCGGAGCCAGCAGCTTAAGCCCCGCTTCAGTGGGCATTTCCAGGTTTATGCTCATCCTGTCAGCGTATAATCCAGCTTCTATAAGCAGTTCCGGGCTCGCCCCGGGAATGGTTTTTAGGTGTATGTACCCATTAAAACGCTCTTCCAGCCGCAGCTTTTTTACAATCCGCAACAGCCGTTCCATGGTAAAATCCGCATTTTTAAAAATACCTGAACTAAGGAACAGCCCCTCGATATAGTTGCGGCGGTAAAAGCTCATGGTCAGTTCCACTACTTCATCAACGGTAAACGCGGCCCTTTTTATATCATTACTTTTCCTTGATACGCAAAAAGCACAGTCATAAATACAGTGGTTGGTAAGCAGTATTTTAAGTAATGATACACAACGTCCATCTTCGGTATAGCTGTGGCAAATGCCTGAGGAACTGTTGCCAATGCCATTATTATCATTTTTTCGGGTACTGCCGCTTGAAGCACACGAAACATCATATTTTGCCGCATCAGCTAATATATTCAGTTTTTCCCTTATCCTATCATACATGCGTAATTTTTTCTAACAAATATATGAATATTTTCAAAAGCATATTTTGCACTCTTAAAAAATTTTAAATTTTAACTAATGTCTAGTTAGGGATATTAAGGTTGTACCTGTTTACTTATTATTGAGGAGTTAAAATACAATTAAAAAAATATAAAATTTTGGTTGTTTTTTGTTAGTTATTTTATAATTCCAGTTTTAATATTATAAATTAATTTTTTTTACATGCAGGATTGTTATTTTTTTGATAATACAATAAAAATGGTGTGAAGGACTGGATTGGTGTGTTTTTATTTAAAAAATTTTATAATAATTTTAACTTTTAGTTTTATATTTGCCGGCTGTTTTAAATTGCTGTAAACTAACTTTTTACTACAGTTGTGGCAAAAATCTTAAAGATAATTGCGCTATTTATTAAAAAATATGAAAAAATTATTACTCACATTGCTTGGATTTGCATCGTTTAATGCGTTTTCTCAGGCTATCACAGTTAACTCAAATACATTTACACCGGCTCAACTGGTTAATAATGTTTTAGTGCAGAATTCGTGCCTTGTACAGATTTCTAATATATCGGTCAGCACGGGTACTAATTTTGGGTCAGTTAATGGTGTAGGCTACTACCAGAACACCAACAGCAACTTCCCGGTGACATCCAGTGGTGTAATACTTACTACCGGAAATGCTGTACTCTCTCCGGGGCCAAATACATCAGTGTTAAACGGTGGAAATTCTTCTACAACATGGGATGGTGATGCGGGCCTTGAGGCGGCACTGGCTTCTGCTGGTATCAATATCAATTCAAAAAATGCTACAGTACTTGAATTTGACTTTATACCCAATTCGCCCAATTTTTCATTTAAGTTTTTATTTGCATCTGACGAATATGGTCCTTTTCAGTGTGAATCAAATGATGCTTTTGCAGTATTGCTGACACAGGGTGCCACAACACAAAATGTTGCAGTAATACCGTCAACTAATATACCGATAACTGTAGGCACAATCAGGAGCAACCTGTACAACTCCGGTTGCCCTTCGGCTAACGAAACATTCTTTGGGGCATTTAATGGAGGTAGTGCTGCTGCCGCTTCGCCTATAAACTATAACGGGCAGACAAGGCTTATGACGGCTACAGCTACGCTAATACCCAATGTTACTTACCGCATACGCTTTGTTATTGCCGATGACGGCGGAGCTGACGGTACTGACGGGGATTATGACTCGGCTGTTTTTATACCGGCAGGAAGCCTTAACCTGGGCCAGCGTGTTTTTCCACAGGACCTTACTACGGCAAACGGGAATGCACTTTGCTTTGGGCAGTCCTTTATTCTAAACAGTAATCTTGATGATGCTACATATGATTTTGCCTGGACCAGGAATGGCAGCCCTTTCCCCGGAGGTAATGCACCGGCGATAACAGTTACGGAAAACGGGCAATACGCTGTTACCATAACAAGGCCCGATATAGGCTGTGTCACTACCCAAACCATAAATATAGAGTACAATCCGGAAATTTTGGCCGGAACACCGCAAAACATTTTTAAATGTGATAACGGTTCAGTAACCTATACATATGATCTTTCAGTAAATACGCCTCTGCTAAAACAGGGGCTTGACCCGGCCGCAGTAGTTACCTATCATGGTAACCAGGCAACTGCTAACAGTGGGGCAAATCCATTAAACCTGTCTTATGTAAGCGTGCCGGGTGCTACAGTATGGGCGCGTGTCCAGCTGCCGAACGGCTGCTACACCACAAGGCCCTTCCAATTGCTTATATCGCCCCCACCTGTTGCAACCGCACCCCAGACGGTAACGCAATGCGAAAGCGCGCAGGGTTCAAACAGTGCCATTTTTGACCTTACCCAGCAGACGGCAACAATACTAGGTACACAGAATCCCGCACAAAACCAGGTGCTTTACTTTACGTCTCTAGCAGCGGCTAATGCAGGTACTTCACCTATTACAACTCCTGAAAGCTATACTAGTAGTACACAGACCATATTTGCCAGAGTTCAGAAGGTATTTGACACTACCTGTTTTACAGTTACACAATTTAATATTGTTGTAAAACCACTTCCGGTATTGCCGCCAACATCTACAATTAATGCCTGCAACGTATACATACTTCCCGATGTTCCGGGTGGGGCGTATTATACAGGTATCGCCGGTACAGGTACAATGTTTGCCGCCGGTACCCAGATAACTACATCACAAACACTTTATGTTTACGCTCAGTCTGGTGGAACGCCAAACTGTTCAAACCAGTCACAACTTACAATTAATATTATCACTTCGGCTACTGCCCCGCCTAATGTTACAGCCTGCCAAAGTTATACACTCCCTCCATTAACAATAGGTGAGTATAGGACTGCGCCTGCAGGAGGCGGTACAATTATTAATGCAGGCACTGTAATAACAGCTCCGTTTACTACAATATATTATTATGTACCTACATCGGCAGAATGTACTCAGAATAATAATTTTACGGTTACCATTACATCGACACCGGTAGTTACAGACCTGCCTGATGTAAGCTCTTGCGGCCCATACACCCTTCCCACGCTCCCTAACGGTGAAAAGTATTACACCGGGCCGGGTGGTACAGGTACACAGCTCGCTAACGGGACGGTAATAAATAACAGCCAAACTATATATATATATACTACCAACCCTAACAATGCTGCCTGTACGGCAGAAAGTAGTTTTGTGGTAACGGTAAATAATGTTAATGTTGTTGACAGACAAGATGTTACAAGGTGTGGTTCCTTCTTTTTAGGCCCTCTTACAGTTGGGGGCTATTTTACTGGCCCTAACGGAACTGGCCAGCAACTATTTCCTGGTAATGTTATCACATCAACGAGAGTTATTTATATATATGCACAGAGTCCTACAGACCCGAGCTGCTTCGACCAGGAAGACTTTCTGGTAACAATAAATCAGCCTCCTGTATTAGCGCCTGTCGCTAGTGTTACAGTATGCGGATCATATACACTTCCTGCTATTGTCGGTCCGGGAAATTATTTTACAGAGCCTAATGGCGGCGGGGTCCAGCTTAATGCAGGGGATGTTATTACAGAAACACAGCCCTTATATATTTATGCAGTATCTCCGGAAGGATGCTCCGCAACTAGGACATTTACGGTTACAGTTATAAATATTACTAACCCTGGCGACCAGGTGGCCTGCGGCAGCTATACGCTTCCACCGTTATCTGTCGGAAGATATTTTACAGGCCCCAATGGTACCGGTCTTATTGGGACAACAGGTACTATAACTAACGCTGGTACGCAGACTATATACATATTTGCAGCTAGCAGTACGACGCCTGTGTGTACGGTACAGGAAAGTTTCCAGGTTACTATTGTGCCAAGCCCGGTTATACCTGCAATACAGGATGTTGTTTCGTGTAACCAATATACCCTGCCGGCATTAACTATAGGTAATTACTATACAGGGCCTAACGGAACCGGTACTATGCTTAATGCTGGTACTATAATTACGTCTAGCCAGACATTGCACGTATATGCTGAATCTACAATACCTGTAACTCCACCGTGTTTCCGCAACAGGTCGTTCAGTGTTACAATAATAAATACTTCGATAGCTCCTCCAAATGTTACCGCTTGTGGGTTTTACAACCTACAGCCACTCCAGGTAGGCCAATACCGAACTGCACCTAACGGCGGCGGTTCCGTAATACCTGCAGGTACGCCAATTACTGCGACAACAACATTATATGTTTATTCACCTGTGGCTTCGGGTACAAATTGTACTGATGATGATAGTTTTACAATTACTATCATTCCCTCACTTCTTGTTGACGACCCGGCTGATGTACGGTCATGTGTTAATTATTTTCTACCTCCGCTTACGAATGGACAGTATTATACAGGCCCCAATGGAACAGGCAGCCTGCTTTTGCCAGGACAGCTTATAACATCAAACCAGACAATTTATGTTTATAATTCAACGCCAGGGGTAGCCAACTGTGTTGCTGAAAATAGTTTTACTGTAGAAATACTTGATATTAATGTTACTGACTTACCTGATGTAACAGTTTGTGCTGCCCAGGGTTACGAACTTCCTCCACTTGCCGTTGGTAATTATTATACCGGCCCCAATGGTACAGGTACAATGCTAACTGCGGGACAGGTTATAACTACATCACAAAATATATACATATATGCGGCTACTACAACGCCTCCTATTTGTACAGATCAGGAAATGTTTACTGTAACTATTAAACCTACACCAGTTATAGATAACCCCGGTACAGTCGGTTCATGCGGTAATTACGTGTTGCCGGTACTCACGAGCGGCAGATACTTTACTGGCCCCAGCGGTACAGGAACTGAACTTTTACCTGGACAAGTAATAACTCAAAATACACAGCTGTATATTTTTGCGCAAACCGGAGGGGTGCCTAATTGTGTGGTTGAGAATGTATTTAATATCATTATCAATCCCGAGCCTCCAACGGATATTACCACATGTGATGCTTATGTGCTGCCTGTATTACCTATTGGTAATTATTTTACAGGTCCTGCCGGTTCAGGAATACAAATTCCACCCGGGACTACCATAAATACTACACAGGTATTGTATGTGTATGTATCATTAACTACAACTCCAAACTGTACCGATAATAATAGCTTTACTATAAATATAATTCCGTCTCCGGTACTGAACCCGGTAGATCCTGTTATAACGCGTTGCGACAGTTATGAACTTCCAGCAATGCCTGTAGGTAACTATTATACACAGCCTGCGGGTCAGGGTACACTTCTTCCGCCGGGGACTATAATAACATCTACACAAACTATATACAGGTATGCGGAAACAGGTACTTCACCGAATTGTACGGCTGAAGACAATTTCCAGGTAATAATTTTCCCAACCCCGATAGCCGATGCAAGGTCTGACATTCCTGTCTGCGGTAGCTATATCCTTGATGAGCTTATAGTAGGCAACTACTTTACAGGTCCAGGCGGTACGGGTACACAACTTCAGGAAGGTCAAGAGATTACATCTACCCAGACTATTTATATCTATGCAGCTAATCCAGGTAATCCTGCCTGTTTTACAGAAAGTAGTTTCCTGGTTGAGGTGTTTAATATAACTGCTGATGATCCTGCAGATGTTGTAGCCTGTGACAGCTATGTGCTGCCCCCGCTTACCGTTGGCAGATATTACGCTAATCCTGGCGGGCCAAACCTGCTTAATCCCTCGGCTAATCCCGAAATACCTGTTGGTACCGTAATCTCAACTTTGGGAGTCAATACATTGTATGTATATGCGGAAACTGGAGGACGAACTAACTGTACCGATGAAAACCAGTTTACGGTAACGATATTCCAGACTCCGGTAGTAGACGATTCACAAGGTGATGTGGCCCAGTGTACTCCTTTTACACTTCCTGCACTTAGTTCCGGGGCCTACTATACAGGCCCAAATGGTACGGGAACCCAACTGGCTCCGGGAACAGTGATAACTTCTCCTACCCAGGTATATGTTTATGCGGGCGTAGGGCCGGCAGGCCTCTGCTTTGACCAGCACACATTTTTTGTTGATGTAAATATTGTTGATGTTACGGCACCGTCTGATATTACCATTTGTGGGCAATATATTCTACCAGCCTTAGCTTCGGGTAATTATTATACAGGTCCTAATGGTACAGGCACTATCCTTCCTGCGGGTACCGTTATTACTTCTACACAAACAATATATGTATATGCAAGTGCGGGGTCTACAGTGGTATGTTTTGACCAGGATGACTTCACTGTGACTATAATAACTGCCCCACAAGTCAATCAGCCTGCACCTATTACAGTGTGTGGTATAAATAACCAGGGTAATGGTATATTTAACTTGTTGCCTGCAATGAATTTTGCATTAGGTGGGCAGCCATTTACGGCTGTTACAATACATGAAACTATTGAAAATGCACAATTTAACGGCCCTGTGATAGTAAATCCTGGCAACTATACAAACATTGTGGCCTATAATCAGACGGTATATATACGTCTCCAGTCTACCGTATCTGACTGTTTTTCGATTGTTCCGCTACAACTTTTTGTTAATAACAGGCCTGTAGCCAATATACCGGATCCACTACAGGTATGTGATGGCGAGGATAATAATGGATTTGCTATTTTCAACCTTACTTCAGCAAATTCAGGAATACTTGGCACGTTAAATCCCGCTGAACATATCATAACGTATTACCTGTCACAGTCAGACGCAGTTGCCGGTACTGCTACGGGGCGTATCAACAATCCTGCTAACTACAACAGCAATAGCACCACAATATTTGTTCGCCTTCAAAGTAATGCTACGGGCTGTTTTGATGTGGTAGCGCTGCAACTGATAGTAAATCCACTTCCTGTAGCTAACCAGCCGGTGCCTTACACGCTATGCGATGTAAACAGCCCTGGTGACGAGCGCGAGGCCTTTAACCTTACTACAAAGATTTCTGAAATCACCGGCGGTGCAAATGGTGTAGCGGTAACATTCCATAGGACAGCTGCCCAGGCAACAGCAAACACGAATGCTATAGCCAATACCACAGCTTTCATCAACGAAGCTACTGTGCAGTCTATTTTTGTGAGAGTTACCAATCTTGTTTCAGGCTGCTACCGTATAGTGCTGCTGGATGTACGTGTAGAGCCGCTTCCTCAGCTTACTATGCCGGATCAGGAAGATATAACGGCCTGTGATGCCGATGCTGATGGAATTGCCGTATTTAATTTACAGGCGCTTATAGCCGATATGATTAATAATGGCCCATCCATACAGGTGACTATGCATTATACCGCCATTGACGCACAGTTGGGCAATAACCCCATACCGAACCTGGCCAGCTACAGTACGCTAAGTCCGGATGATATAATTTATGTACGTGCTGTAAATACGGTTACAGGCTGTGTGCGGTCAGATTATTCATTCCAACTACGTGTAAACCTTGCGCCGCAGCTGCCGGATCTTGATCCTATTGTACTCTGTGATGAAGACAATAACAATAATGGGCAAACCGCTGTTAACCTTACTCAACAAAATCCAGTAATTACAGCTGCAATAGGCACAGGGTACATCATACGTTATTTCACTACTGAAGCCGCTGCCCTTGCAGGTGCTCCGGCAATACCTAACCCAGTATCTTACCTGGGTACTAATGGTCAGGAAATATGGGTACGTGCTACAGATGCAAATNTCGTTGTTAAATCGATTTGACACAACAACCGCAAGCTGGTTAGGCTTTAATTACCTGGCTTTTACAATCATCGCACTAAAGAAATTTAATAAAATAAAAGTTTAAACCACTTCTATATCATAAATTATTCCTTAGCGTATTCTCAATAACATCAATCCAGAGCTGGTTGCCTTTAACCAAAAAGCTTTGTTTCCCTGATTCTGTTGTTATAACAATTCGGCGGTCAATGGAGTTATAGGTTTTGGAGAAGGAGACATCTTTAACCTCTTCCAGGGCTATAACGGTTTCCTGCTTTGCCCTGAACCGGGCTGACTGGAATACCAGCTTGTCTTCAAGAAGGTAGAGCGTGCCTTTCTCAGTTTCCTCGTCTATATACCTGTATGCGGTGCCTTTGTATACTACTTCACTGCTTTTTTTTAAAGATGTCCTGGCAGCTCTTTGCTTTTTATGAGAAGATACCCCGATATACAGAGCAAGTAGAGTGGCACAAAAAATGCCCGTAGGCAGGCTAATATCCATGGCTGTGAAATGTAACGTGGCGTAACTGGCTGCCACAGCGGCAAAAGCCAGGAAAAAGAAAATAAATCTGCTGCGTAGTACCATAATTCCTGTTATTAAAGATTACGTGTATTATTTACAGGCATTGAGGGGGATTATTCGATCATTTTTATACTAAAATTCTGATAATAATGTACAAATATAGGATTTGACGGCACAGGCCAAAATTTTTACGACCAAAGGCAATAATATCCGACCAAAGGCGATAAGGTGTAAATATTGGTTACATAAAACAGCCCGTTCATTACAAAACTGAAGATTTAACATATATACAATACGCTGAATGGTATATATTTGCATCGCGACTGCAAATCTTTTTAAACATTTTGTTGGCTAATTATTAACAGAATGGGCTATATTTGCCATTCTTCAAAAAATAAAATAACTTCTTACCAACCTGATGAAAACATTATCAGACATCAACTTTAAAGGAAAAAAAGCGTTAATCCGCGTAGATTTTAATGTGCCCCTTGATGATAACTTCAGGGTAACTGATGCCAACCGAATAGAAGCGGCAAAACCTACTGTTGACAAGATACTTAGTGACGGAGGAAGCGTAATCCTTATGTCGCACTTGGGCAGGCCAAAAGGAAAGGAAGACAAATATTCCCTGAAGCATATTGTTGATAAGGCTTCTGAAATACTTGGCGTTAAGGTGAAATTTGTAGCCGACAGCATAGGCGATGAGGTGGTGCAAGCAGCCGCTGCCCTTAAGCCCGGTGAGATTCTGATGCTTGAAAACCTTCGTTTTTATAAAGAAGAGGAAGCTGGCGATGAAGCATTTGCACAAGCACTTTCAAAACTGGGCGATGTGTATGTAAATGATGCTTTTGGCACAGCGCACAGGGCACATGCCTCAACTACCATAGTTGCTAAATTTTTCCCTGAAAATAAAGTATTTGGCGAATTGCTTGCCAAAGAAATTGAAAGCCTTGATAAAGTGCTGAAGAACAGCGAACAACCTGTTACAGCAGTATTAGGGGGAAGCAAGGTATCATCAAAAATTACAGTGATTGAAAATATTCTTGATAAAGTTGACCACCTGATTATAGGCGGAGGGATGACCTTTACCTTCATTAAAGCGCAGGGCGGTAAAATAGGAGATTCTATTTGTGAAGATGACAAGCAGGAGCTTGCCCTTGAAATTTTAGCAAAGGCACAACAAAAAGGCGTACAGGTGCATCTTCCTGTAGATGTTGTGGCAGCAGATGCTTTTAATAATGATGCCAGAACACAGGTGGTTGATGTTAATGCCATTCCTGAAGGCTGGCAGGGGCTTGATGCAGGGCCAAAATCGCTGGAAAATTTCAGGAAAGTAATTCTTGAATCTAAAACCATATTATGGAACGGGCCGCTTGGTGTTTTTGAAATGGAAAATTTTGCAAAGGGCACCATTGCGTTAGGAAATGATATTGCTGAAGCTACTAAAAACGGCGCTTTCTCTCTTGTTGGTGGTGGCGACTCTGTAGCTGCGGTTAAGCAGTTTGGCCTTGAGCCTAAAATGAGCTATGTATCTACCGGCGGAGGTGCGATGCTTGAAATGCTTGAAGGAAAAACGCTGCCGGGCATTGCTGCGATACAGCAATAGCTTTGTTAAAGTTTACAATATTAAATTAAAACCATAGTTATAACACACATTGTTACTTTGTAATAAAATGTAATTTAACTGATTAAAAAGTAAATTATGAATAAAAAAAGAACATTGTCATTTGTCTTTATTTTATTGTCTTTTGCGGGATTTTCGCAGGGGCCGGCAGAGGCAACCACACAATTAAAACCTGACATTAAAAAATCCTACCTTGATTCTATAAAGTCAACTTTTGTGCATAATTCAGAATTGCGCTGTGTTGACAGCCTCTGGATGAAAGAACTGGCCAACCAGGGCCTTTTTGAAGGCATGCAGGAAGACCTGTTAACGGTAAACCCGGATGAAGAAGTGCCTTACGCACTTTCAACAGAGTTGCTGAAGGAAAGGCTGGCTAAAATGGATGCAAAGTCGCCCTTTAACATCGAGTACACAAAAAGCCTTGAAAACGTTATTAAATCATACCTGAAAAACAGGCCACGGGCATACGAGAGGCTTATGGCTATTTCAGAGTATTATTTCCCGATGTTTGAAGAGCACCTGGCCAAATACAATGTACCTATTGAAATAAAATACCTCGCCATAGTTGAGTCAGCCCTTAACCCCCGCGCCCGTTCGCGTGTTGGCGCCGGCGGCCTGTGGCAGTTTATGTATGGCACCGGAAAGCAATATGGCCTTGAAGTAAACTCTTATGTTGATGAAAGGAACGATCCTTTAAAAGCTACTGAGGCGGCCTGCCAGTACCTTAGCAGCCTTTACAATATTTTTGGCGACTGGGACCTGGTGCTGGCCTCGTACAATTCCGGGCCGGGTAATGTTACCAAAGCAATACGCCGCTCCGGCGAATACCGCAACTACTGGAACATAAGGAAACACCTTCCGCTGGAAACTCAGGGCTATGTGCCGGCTTTCCTGGCTACTATGTATATTTACGAATACCAGAAGGAGCATGGCATTAAGCCTAGAAAGGCGCCACTAACGTATTTTGAGACAGACACTATAATGGTAAAACGCCAGATGTCGTTCAGGCAGATAGCACAGTTGCTCGATGTACCTGTTCAGCAGCTGCAGTTCCTTAATCCTATTTATAAGCTGGATGTTATACCGTACACGGCTGAAAAACCGCATTACCTAAGGCTCCCTAAAGATAAAATAGCTCTTTTTACGTCTAACGAAAAAGCAATATATGCGTACATAGACTATCAGGAAAGTAAAAGGGAAAGGCCAAACTTTAACCTTAACCCTATTGTAGAAAGAAGGGATTCTACTGCGGTGGCCTACCAGACTACCTATAAAAAGAAAAAATCGGTTTCAACCAAAATCTATAAGGTGAAACGCGGGGACAGCCTTGGTGAAATTGCGGAAAAGCATGACGTTTCTGTCGCCGAACTGAAAAAATGGAATAAAGTTAAAGGCAACAACATTGTACCGGGCCAGAAACTTAAGATTGTAAAGGACGTTATGATAACGGTGCCGGTTAAAGAGGCCATTGCTATAAAAGAGCCTAAGGTAAAAGATACTAAAGACGCTAAGGATACGGTAGCGGCAGCAACTGCGTTGGCTGACAATACCAAGCCTGCTGCAGACCCGGCGGCAACAGAGGAAAATGCTCTTGTGGATACTAAAGCCACTGTTGCAAGTCATGCCAGGAAACCGAAGGATATCAATTTTGAAGAGGAGCGCATGTACATTGTACAGAAAGGCGATTCCCTGTTTAGCATTGCCAAAAAACACCCCGGCGTTACCGTTGAAAACCTGAAGACGTGGAACCAGATCCAGGGCGAAAGCATACAGCCCGGAATGAAGCTTAAAGTGGTTACCACATCCGGCGGAGGCACAACAACAAATTAACTAAAAGCACATAATGAAAAGACTGAAACAAATAATAGTTTTGGTTTTTGTTATATTTTTTATTGCCTGTAAAAGCGATGAGCATAATGCCGCTGCTTCTACAGGCAATATCAATGAAATAGCGGTTGTTATCAGTGATGTGCTGTGGAATGGAGAAGTAGGCGACACCATCAGGAAACGGCTTGCCGCGCCGGTTGACGGGCTTACAATGGAAGAGCCAATTTTCACACTAAACCAGTTTAACCACAAAGTTTTTACCGGCAGCCTGAGTAAGGGAAGGAACATTGTGCTGGTGGAGAAAGGCACTACTAACAACTTCACCTACAGGCACAATGCCACATGCACCCCGCAAAATGTTTTTACTATCACAGGCAAATCCGTGGATGACCTTCTGCACCTCATAGAGATGCACGCTGATGAGGTTATCATGAAGATACGCGATACTGAAATTACCGAATACCAGGACCGGCATAAGAAAACAGGGTTGCTGGGCCAGTCCTTGTTTACACCCTTCGGCATTAAGGCCAGTGTACCTAAAACGTATACTTTAGCAATGAGGAATGAAGATTTCCTGTGGCTTAAAAAAGATATTCCCAGTGGCAATACCAGCCTTGTAATCTATAAAGTGCCCTATGAAGTCGTAGAAAAAGATAAAACCCTTATCAATAACCTTATCAAAATGCGTGATTCTGTAGGGAACATGTATATCCATGGGCAGGAGCCAGGCACGTATATGAAAACTGAAGAAGCCTATTCACCCTATATTTTCATGACCAGTTTTCGGGACAAAAGGGCTTTTGAAACCCGCGGTAACTGGGAAATGGAAAATGATTTCATGGACGGCCCATTCCTTAACTATGCCATCAGGGATGATAAGCACCAGTGCTACCTTATAATCGAAGGATTTATTTACAGCCCGTCATCTCCCAAGCGTGACCTGCTGGTGGAGCTTGAGGCAATAATTAAATCAGTCAGGTTTATATGAACCCTGAATTCAAGATAAAGCGTTTTGATGAACTTTCCCTGCCGGAACTCTACCAAGTGCTGCAACTGCGCTCAGAAGTGTTTGTGGTGGAGCAAAACTGCGTTTACCAGGACATAGATGGCAAAGACGAAGAGGCACTGCACCTTTTAGGCATTTACGAAGGTGCTATAGTTGCTTACTGCCGGCTTTTTGCGGCCGGTGATTATTTTGATAATGCATCTGTGGGGCGTGTTGTTATAAGCAGTGGCTACAGGGACAGGAAATGGGGGCATGATATGAAGCATGAAGCAATAAAAGCCATTGAAACGTTTTTTGGCACCAAAAGCATTACAATATCGGCCCAATTATACTTAAAAAAATTTTATGAAAGCCATGGATTTCTCCCATACGGGGAGCAATACCTTGAAGACGGGATTCCCCACATCAGGATGGAAAGGGGCTTTATATAGCCTACGTTTTTGTTATAACCAGCTCAACACGCCTGTCATATTGTGAACCCATGCCCAGCGGTTTTGTGTTGCCGTAACCTTTAAAAGTCATCCTGCTCGCCGGCACTTTTTTCATTATTAAATATTTGTACACAGCCTGCGCCCTGTTAACAGAAAGTTCCCGCTTTTTGGTATCCCGGTCAATAGCTTCTTTCTGGAAAGAAGGTGTACAGCATATATGTCCCTGTATTTCAAACTCCAGGTTCTTGTACTTCTGAAGCAGTTTGGCAATTTTTTCGAGCTCTTTTTTGGATTGCAGTGTTAGCTTGCTGCTGCCGCGTTCAAATAAAATCAGGTCCAGGTAAACGCGGTCGCCCGTACGCATGTTTTTGGTAATGGTGCTGTATACGCCGGGTTCCAGTTTTGGCGGCGGGGCCGGTTTAAAGTTGATTACCACGTCAACACGCCTGTTTTTGGAGCGTGCTTCCGATTTATTGTCGATATCCTCATCAAGCAAAATACGCCCTTTGCCTTCTATAGTAACAATAATCTTGTTCTTTATTCCTTTTTCTATCAGCTTGTTTTTTATGGTGTTTGCCCTGTTTGATGAAAGCTTGAAATTGTAGGCATCTTTTCCGCGGTCATCAGTATAGCCAAATATCTGGATGCTCTCGATACGCGTCGTATCAATAGCTTTGATAAAATTAACGGTTTCACCCGCCTGTTTTTCGTCGAGCGTATGCTTGTCAAATTCAAAATAAACAGAATGCACTACCTCTTCCTGAGGATAGGCAACACCGCTTAGCAAGAGCAGGCATAGCAGGCTACAGATCTTTTTCATACGATTGTTGTTGATTATTCTCCACCCTGGTTAACGTTAAATCTTCCGGTGGGTGTATAACAATAGGGAATTTTTCTACTTTTATGGAACTGCTGTCCAGCCCGAAAGCCCTTCCTTCGGAGAGGCTTACCTTTTTCAGTATAAAGTAAATATCAAGGATTATCCTTTCATACCAGGGGATTTCATTCTCATAAGACAGGAATTTCTCAATAATCACGAATTTAAAGTCGCCTATAACATTGTTCCGGTTAAGGGACTCGTAGCGGCTGGTAATATCTACTTCACCCCGCTTCACCATATCCTGAACTACTTTTTTAAACATCAGGTTTATCCTTGGCGCCACGCGGAAGCCAAGGTAAAAATCCACCCGTATTACATCATCTTTCATAATCTCCCTTACGCGGTAATCCATGCGGTAAGGCTCATCAACGACATTAACATGTACAAACCAGTAAATATCTGCTCTTTTGGGCCTTTTCTGGAGTATGGAATAGATAATCTTAGACTCAATTTCATCGCCAAGATTAGCATTAGTCATATATACCAGGTGGGTGGCATATTTTGGTATTGACGTGTCATGGCTAAGTTCTGAAAGTACATTTTTATAATTATCAATCTTGGTAAACTCAGTATACTCACTGCGGATTTTTTTAGCCGTATGCCATACCGTCATTATTATAGCCAGCAAGCCCGCTATGATTAGTGACACATAGCCCCCATGTGAGAATTTGCTGATATTGGCAATTAAAAAAGAAAATTCTATAGCAAAATATACCAGTATAATACCTACAATAGCAGCGGGGTTGTAACGTTTCATCACCATATAATAACCGAGCAGTATGGTTGTCATAATCATGCACATGACAATGGCAAGGCCATAGGCCGCTTCCATATTGCCAGATTCTTTGAAGTGGAGTACAATGAAAACGCACCCGAGGAAAAGCAGCCAGTTTATGGAAGGGATATATATCTGCCCCCTGAGGTCGGTAGGGAATTTAACCGACACTTTCGGCCAGAAGTTTAAGCGCATAGCTTCACTGATGAGCGTAAACGACCCGCTTATCAATGCCTGCGATGCAATAACCGCTGCTGAGGTAGCTATGGCAATACCGAATGGCAGGAACCAGTCCGGCATAAGCAGGTAAAACGGGTTACCCTGGTTGCCCGGCGTACCGCTAAGTTCCATAAGTGTTTTCCCATGGTGTTCCATGAGGTATACGCCCTGGCCAAAGTAGTTCAGCACCAGCATACTTTTAACAAAGCCCCAGCTAATTCGTATATTTCCCCTGCCGCAGTGCCCCATATCGCTATATAGCGCCTCGGCCCCGGTAGTACAAAGGAAAACAAAGCCAAGTACATAGAACCCTTCGTGGTGTATGGAAAGCAGGTGAATAGCGTAGTATGGGTTTAGCGCTTTGATAACACACAAGTTTGAAAGCATGGGGATAAGCCCCAGCACTCCCAGCATACCAAACCATAGCAGCATCATAGGGCCAAAGAACTTACCCACAAACTTGCTGCCAAAGCGCTGAATAAAGAAAAGCACAAACAGGATGCTTATTACAATAGGTACCGTGTTGAGCTCCGGGCGGTATATCTTTAATCCTTCTATGGCTGAAGACACTGATATTGGCGGGGTAATAATCCCGTCGGCCAGCAATGCGCTCCCGCCAATAATCGCAGGTACTATAAGCCCTTTTTTCTTAAGCCTTTTTACGAGGGTGTACAGCGAAAAGATACCGCCTTCACCTTTGTTGTCGGCCTGTAGCGTAAGGATTACATATTTAAAAGTGGTTTGTAAAGTAAGTGTCCAGAAGATACACGACAGGGCGCCCAGTACTACATCATCCTGTATGGGCTGGTCACCCATTATGGCTTTCATTACATAAAGAGGCGAGGTTCCTATATCCCCGTAAATAATACCCAAAGTAACAATAAGCCCGCCTAAGGTTACTTTGTTAAGTTGTTTGTGACTGGTGCTCACGGCAATATTAAATTAAACAGCAAAGGTATGTCATTTTGTAAAAACCTTTTGAAAATGTAACGAATATTTCTCGGGACAAAGAGAAATCCCCACCTGTTGAAGATGAGGATTATGCAGTTACTTTAAAAGAATTTTATTATATTCTGCGGGATTGTTTAAAAGCGCTACAGATTTTGCTATTTCAGGATTGTTTGTAGTGTAGTATTTATAAAGCCCTTCTTTGTACTGGTAGCGTTTGATTATCTCGTCAATAATAAGTTGTTTTATCTCTTCTTTATGTGCGTTGAACTCCTTTTCCTCACTTTTTTGCAGTGCGGTCAGCAGCTGCTGGTATTCTGCCGAAATGCTCCCGTCTACTTTTTCTTTTTTGGCTACTTCGAGTGTGGCTTTTAGGGCCCTTTCTGTTTCGGTATCAAAATCAAATTTTTCTTTCTTAAGGAATTGTTTGAATGTTTCAAAATCATTGTCAGTGAATGACGGCACGTTGGCGCCTAAGCTTGGATTTTTATAATAATAGCCGGTAACAAAATTAAAAATGCCATCGTTTCGTAGCAGCGCATCGGCAATGGCGCTTTGTTTGGCTTCTTCCAGCTCCACATCAGGAAGTATCCCGCCTCCGTCATACACTGTCCGGCCTTTACGGGTTTTAAAAGCGTTATAGTTCTTTTTGTCAATCCGGATGGCTTTGCCGTCAGCATCTTTATGCGTATAGTCAAGCGCCTGTATGCCCCTGCCTGAAGGCGTGTAGTAGCGCGATATGGTAACTTTAACCTGTGTGCCGTACGTAAGGTCCAGTGGGCGCTGCACCAGGCCCTTGCCAAAACTACGGCTGCCTACTATAACAGCCCGGTCAAGGTCCTGTAGGGCCCCGGCCACAATTTCGGAAGCCGAAGCGCTTTTGCCGTCAACAAGCACTACCAGTGGAATTTCTATATCAACAGGCGGTTTAGGTGTTTTATAAGTGTTGTTGTACTTTTCGTTTTTTGATTTTGTGGTAACAATAACCTCATTTTGCGGCACGAACAGGTTACAAACATTAACGGCTTCGTTCAAAAGCCCACCGGGGTTGCCCCTTAGGTCCAGGATAATTTTCCTCGCACCTTCATTTTTAAGCTGTACCAGCGCCTCCTTCGTTTCTGCAGAGGCTTTCCCGTTAAACTGGGAAAGTACTATATAGCCTACATCTTTCCCTACCATAGAAAAAAAAGGCACGGCTTTTACATCCACTTCATTTATAACAATTTGTGTCGAATACGGTTTCCCCTGGCGCAGGTATTTAATATCAATTTTAGTATTGCGGGTGCCTTTGAGCAATTCACCGGCATCTTCCTTGAAAGCAGCAAGGTTGACATCGCCTATTTGTATAATTTCATCACCCGCTTTGAGCCCGGCTTTATCAGCAGGGTAATTTTTATACGGCTCCCGGATGATGAGCTTTCCTTCCCTACGGGTAACCACAGCGCCAATGCCTGTGTATTCGCCGGTGTTGTTAATCTTGAATTTGGCTACATCCTGTTCATTAAAATAAACCGTATAGGGGTCAAGGTCCGAAAGCATGCTTTTTATGGCCTTGTCCATGAGCTCACCGGGGTTAGTTTCGTCTACATAATTTGTATTGACTGTTTTGAACAGCGTAGTGAAAATTTCTATTTGTTTGGCTATTTCAAAAAAATCATTTTTAAATCCCGCGCCTACAAACAGTATGCCCGCAGCCACAAGGGGCAATACATATCGTTTTTTAAATAGTTTTGTCATTTTTCATTCTTTTTCTGAGTTTCCGGCGTATTAATAAATACGCTATTACGAAAATAAGTATAAAAGGCCACATATACAGCAGGCTAATGAAGAAACCTGATAATGTATTGAAGCCTGATTTTATTGCAGCCCACATTTTACTTATATATGATACCGTAGCGCCTCCCGATTTTTCTGTTGTTTTATAGAATTCGATGGTAACCGTGCTTAGCGCCACGCGGTTTTTCATATACCGCAGCTGCCCTTCCTTAACCTCAATTTCTTCACGTATGGCCGAAAGTTCTTTTTCAATTTCCAGTATTTCGCTTACTTTTTTTGCTTTTGATATCAGCTCAAGGTACCGGGCTTCCAGCACTTTTTTTGCCTTCATACGTGCTTCAACATCAATATACTCCTCGGTTACGTCCTGTGAGGATATTTCTTTTCGCTCAAAATAAGCTACACCCCTGCCTATAGTGGCAAGAAAAGGGTCAAACGATGCTGACGGCACCCGTATAATCATATTCCGGCTTACAGAATAGTCGTTTTTGCTTTCAGAATCCTGCTGCAGCTGCGCGCCGTATTTTTTAACAGCGGCGTGTATTTCGGCAGATGTAGCTGCCATATCAGTAGTTTCAAAGCGCAGGTCGGCATTCTTAATTATTTTTTGTACCGAAAACAGCCTGCCGCCGGTACTGTCAGTGGCCACTACGGGTTCATTTGCCGCAACAGCTTCCATAGCCATAACCGCATCAGTACTTCCAACTCCGGCTTCTTCCTCTTTTTTGCATGCTGTAAGCTGAACCATCAGCACCAGCAAAATAATGGTTTGTTTCATAGGGTGATTTTTAGCTGTAACGCCAAACCGTTATATTTAGTACGCTGGCTTAATGCCGGTTAGCATTTTCCTGCTCCATAAACTTTTCAAAAAGCCTGATGGTGCGGCTGTTAATTTCCTCAAATCCCAGCCTGTCATTTGTCTGGTAAAGCAGCATGACAGCATAAGCATTGCCGGCATCGGTGAGCAGGTGCTTGTTTAGCCGGTAAGCCTCACGCAGTAACCTTTTAAAATAATTGCGGTCGGCAGCCTTTTTAAAATATTTTTTTGATACGGAAACACCTGCCTGTAGTTTCGCGGGAGCATCAGGCACACGCACATATACCAGGCGAAGTGGGTATTTTGCTACTGACAGGCCCTCGCTGAAAAGAAGGTTTATGGTATTCCTGCTTTTCAGTTTTTCACTTTTTGGGTATGTAAACCTTTTTTCCATGGATTGGCAAATGTACAATAATTGCAATATTCATGGCTCTTTAGGCTGTTAATGAATATTTTCTAAGGATGTTAATTTGAATATGCTATTTTTTTCTTACACAAACAATTTTTTGTAATATTGTATTAAAATATTTAATTATGGTGTCAAAAAGGGTAGGGCAATACATTGAAGCAAAGGGTATAAGCTATTATGCTTTTGAAAATTCGCTTGGGTCGAGCCGTGGAAGCATATCGAAAGCAGTAAAAGACGGTAAAAGCATAGGTTCTAATGTCCTGGAAAAGATACTTTCCGTTTACAGCGACATCAATCCGGTGTGGCTTTTAACGGGCTATGGCGATATGTTTGCTGAACCTGCCCTGACTGGCAATGGGGCTGTGAAAACCTATCGCCTGAAAACCGACACAACAGTAGAGAGCCAACAGATACCACTATATGACCTTGAAGCCGTAGCGGGAATTGTACCCATTTTCAGCAATGACAAAGCCATACAGCCGGTTGACCATATTTCTATTCCGCATATGCCCAAATGTGACGGCGCTGTATATGTAACCGGTGACAGTATGTACCCGATACTGAAGAGCGGCGATATTGTACTTTATAAAGAAGTAAACGATATTGCTAACAATATTTTCTGGGGCGAGATGTACCTTATGAGTATCGCTATGAATGATGAAGAGTATATTACGGTTAAATATATCCATCGCGCGGATGTGCCCGGATATATAAGGCTTGTAAGCGAAAATAAAAAGCACCAGGACAAGGATGTAGAGCTTTCAAAAATAAGGGCGCTTGCCCTTGTGAAGGCCAGCATCCGTATCAATGCTATGTTGTAATATAGAAAATTGCCTTGTCGCGGTTATTTATTCACAAACTTAAAAAACCTGCTCTCACCACCGTCTTTTGTCTGTTCCTGGTAAAGGAACTGAAGGTTATTGCCGTCAAATATTTCAAAAAACTCTTCCCACGATATCTCTTTCAGGTTATCTTCTGCATAACCGGGGAAGTTTATCCTTAAAAGCCCGCCGCCGTTCTTTGCGGTACTCTCTACAACTGCCGGTTTGCCATCTCTTGCTTCGGCCCATTCCTGGATTTTTTTATGGTCTGTTGTTGTGTGTGATGCTGATGCTGACATACTATTGCGGTTTAGATTCGTAAATTTCAAATTTACCCGCTATTACCACAATAAAATATTAAGGGTGCTACAAATTTGTGTTAAACAGAGCGGGGCTTTTTATAAAGCGGCACTGATGAACATGCTTCGCCAAACATAAGGCTTTTTGCATAAGGCATAAGCTGTGCGGCAGCCATTACATAAGCCTCCTGCGGCACCGGCTTGCGAGAGCAGCCTTTTATAATTACAGGCTTGCCGGTATATTCTGTATAATCAAGCCTGGCAAGTATATCCTGGTATACGGCCACATTAAGCTCATCAACCGTGCCCTGTATTATTTTTTTGGCGAAAGGCTGCAGGTGTACCGTAACCAGCATGTAAGCCCATGCGGGCACGATGGCGTCGGTACTGCAGTACAGAGCTATATATTTGTTGCTGTACTGCTCCCAGTTATGGCCCTTCAGCGTTTCGCGGAACTCTTTTTCCTTCAGTACAAACCCTTCCCAAAGCCATGCCGATATATCAAGCGCCACGCGCTCTTCTTCTGGGTAATAATCTTCAAGATCGAACACCTGAAGTACGCTGTTGGCAACGCGGTTAATTATTTCGTTATCTGAATTTATATTAGTTTCAGGTTTCATGTTTCAGGTTTTATTCCTTTGAGATGTATGACTGTACTTCAACAGGTATAGTGTGACTGCGACGGCAAACTGGCCACTGCGTGTACTTCTCCCTTCCTTCGGAGGAGCCGGTGGAGGCCTACAGCATTCCCAGTTCCAGTTTGGCTTCCTCACTCATAAGGTCGCGGCTCCACGGCGGGTCGAAAGTAATTTCAACCTCAGCAGCTTTAACACCTTCAATTTTAGTGATCTTCTCCTCTACCTCCCGCGGAAGGCTTTCGGCAACCGGGCAGTTTGGTGATGTAAGGGTCATGAGTATCTTCACCTCATGGTCGGTATTTACCATAACGTCATATATCAGTCCCAGTTCATAAATATCTACGGGGATCTCAGGATCGTATATAGTTTTTAATACCTTTACTATCTCTTCACCCAGTTGTGCAGTGTCTATTTCTTGTTCCATAACTTAATTTTTTGCCTGGAAAGCCAGCGCATACATTTTTATCTGTTTTATCATTGATACCAACCCGTTGGCCCTTGTAGGCGAAAGGTGTTCCTTAAGCCCTATTTCATCTACAAAATCGGTATCAGCTTCCAGTATAGCCTCGGGCGCCTGGCCTGAAAATACCCGGATGAAAATCGCTATAAGCCCCTTGGTTAAAATAGCATCGCTGTCAGCGGTAAAAACTACCTTACCGTCCTTTTCCTCAGCATGAAGCCAAACCTTGCTCTGGCATCCTTTTATTATGTTATCGTCTGTTTTATACTGCTCGTCAATAAGCGGTAATGTCTTCCCCAGGTCAATCACATACTGGTAACGCTCATCCCACTCATCAAACATTGAGAATTCGTCTATAATTTCTTCCTGTATATCCTGTATCTTCATATTATTCTTTTATACCGGCTAAATTTAATAGTCCGGCAACCAGTGGGGCAATTTCAGCCGGGGGGTTGCCGTGGTCAAATCCATTACTCCTGTAAGCTTTATCCTTAACTGTAACTTCAAGCGCTGCCGACAGTGCGCCGTCATACATTCTTTTACTGCTGGGAGCCTCAAGGCCCTGCATACCCTCCAGCTTTACTTTATTAAGCAATTGTAATATCTTTTCCCAGTCCTGCTTGTTTATTGCAGTTGATGCCTTTAGGCCGGCCCTTGAATCTGAAGCCAGTACACTGTCTTTGTTAACAGTAACCTCAACACTGCGACCCCTTGTAACTGCTTTGTAATGAATAGCTACATCCTTTTCCTGATTTTTAAGCGCCGATGAGGCACAGCCACAAAACGCAACTATTATAAGCAAAACAGGCATTATTTTTTTCATGGTGCAAAGTTATTACTTTTTAAACAAGCATACGCTGTGCCTTTTTTACGGCCTCAACCAGTATGTCTATCTCTTCCTTTGTGTTATAAAACGCGAAAGAGGCGCGCGCAGTACCCGGTAACCCGAAGAAATCCATTACAGGCTGGGTGCAGTGGTTGCCGGTGCGTATGGCAATGCCCATCTTATCTACAATAGCGCCTATGTCATACGGGTGCGTGCCCTCCACAAGAAACGAAATTACCGATGCCTTGTGGGTAGCCGTGCCTACTATACGCAGGCCTTCAACTTCCTGCAGCCTTTCGGTACCGTAATCCAGCAGTTCCTGTTCATATCGGATTATATTATCAAAACCTACTGCATCAAGATAATCAATTGCCGTGCCGAGAACAATGCCGCTGGCTATGCCCGGCGTACCAGCCTCAAATTTATGTGGCAAATCAGCATAAGTAGTTTTGGCAAAGGTTACTTCCTTAATCATTTCGCCACCTCCCTGGTAGGGCGGCAGTTTATTGAGCCATTCTTCCTTGCCATATAGCACCCCGCTGCCTGTTGGGCCGCAGGCTTTGTGCCCCGAAAAAGTATAAAAATCACAATCCAGCTCCTGCATATCAGGCTTCATGTGTGGAACGGCCTGTGCGCCGTCAATCAATACCGCAGCCCCGGCCTCATGTGCTTTTTTAATAATATATTGAATAGGGTTAACCGTCCCCAGCGCATTGGAAATATGGTTTACTGCTACTATTCTTGTTTTTCCGCTAAGCAGCCTGTCAAATTCATCCATTATCAGCTCGCCCTGCTCATTCATCGGGATAACCACAAGATTGGCGCCGGTGCGTTCGCACAGCATCTGCCACGGCACTATGTTGCTGTGGTGCTCCATAGCCGATACCATAACCTCATCTCCCTCCTTTACAAATTTGGCAAACCCGCTGGCCACAATGTTGATGCCGTGCGTAGTACCCGATGTAAAGATAATCTCGTAATCGTGTTTTGCATTCAGGTGCTTTTGAATCTTCTGCCTTGAGGCTTCGTAGGCATCCGTAGCCTTTTGGCTCAGGTAGTGTACCCCCCGGTGAATGTTGGAGTTTATCTCACCGTAATATTTCATTATCGCATCAATAACCGCTTTGGGCTTTTGCGATGTGGCTGCGTTGTCAAAATATACCAGCGGCTTGCCGTTAACCTGCTGGTTAAGTATTGGGAAATCAGCCCTGATGGCTTGTATATCTAGCATGGTTGTATCGTCAAATTTATTATACAAAGTTACGGCATGTTTGGGAATAACAAGTATAAAAAAAGCAGTTCCGAAGAACTGCCATATGTTAAAGGTCAAACCCCATGTTCACACCGAGTTTGGTGGCTATGAGCTTGGTGATCCTGTTCTTGAGTTCCGGTATTTTTATACTTTCTATAACTTCGTTGCTGAAGGCGTACATAAGCAGTGCCTTTGCTTCTTTTTTAGGGATCCCACGCGATTGCATGTAGAACATGGCACTTTCGTCAAGCTGGCCAATGGTACAGCCGTGTGAGCATTTTACGTCATCCGCAAAAATCTCCAGCTGCGGCTTGGCATTAATAGTCGCCTTATCGCTTAGCAGTATGTTGTTGTTCTGCTGGAAAGCATCGGTCTTCTGCGCTTCCTTTTCTACATATATCTTCCCGTTGAATACACCTGTAGCATTACCGTCAAAAATACCTTTGTAGTTCTGGTGGCTCTCGCAGTTAGGCTGTGCATGGCGCACCAGTGTATAATGGTCTACCAGCTGCTTTTCGCCAATTATCGTAATGCCTTTCAGCGTACTCTCTACCCTTTCGCCCTGATGGTAAAAGTTCAGGTTGTTGCGGGTAACGTTGCCTCCGAAAGAGAATGTATGTACCGAAGCATTGCTATGCGCTTTCTGGGCTATGTAGGTATTGTCTATCAGGTTGGCAGTAAGTATGTCATTCTGTATCTTGTAATAATCTACCATCGCCCTTTCCTGTACAAAAATCTCGGTAACAGAGTTGGTCAGCACCGGGTTGCCGTTAAGGCTCTGGTGCCTTTCAATAATCTGCACATGGGCATTTTCACCAACTATGATCAGGTTGCGTGGCTGCACCATAAGCGCGGCTTCAGTACCGGTAGACAGATACATGATCTCAACAGGCTTATCAGCTACCTTACTCTTCGGGATGTTGATGTACGCCCCTTCAATAGCAAAGGCTGTATTAAGCGAGGTAAGGCTGTCTTCAGTATTGGCTATCTTATTAAAATATTCATCAATAACCTCTTTGTACTTAGGCTTTGTAAGCGCTGAAGACATGAGACAGACATCAAGACCGTCATGCGTGGTTGATGACAGGAACGAGCTGAACACCCCGTCAATAAATACTACTTTGTAGGTATCTATGTCATGGATGAAGTACTTCTTAACATCCGCCTGCGTCAGTGTGTTTTCCTGTTTTGGGAACACGCTGAAATCATTCTTCAGCACCGAGTTAAGCGAAGTATATTTCCAGGCCTCTTCCTTTTTGGTAGGGAAGCCTTTTTCTTCAAATTTTTTTATTGCATTTGTCCTTATGTCATGTAGTTCAGATGTTACATCCACCTTTTCTTCAAAGGCCATGAAAGAGGACAGCAGTTTTTCTTTTAATTCCATCTTTTAATGTCAAAAGTCATAACGTCGAAAGTCATAAAGACTTACTCGAACCGACTATTTACTCAAATATTTTATAAAGCCGCTTAGCAGCATTGATATTTCACTAATTTCAGTCGAAAGTTCATTGAAAACTTCCATACTAATATAATTAAGGTCGAGCGCCAGGTAGAATTGTGATCTTACCTCTCCTGCTGAACCTTTTGCAATATATAAGAAGTGTATAAATTCCTTGTCAGTATTTCTTTCAAAACCTTCAGCTATGTTAGAAGATATAGAGACAGAGGATCTTCTTAATTGTCTTGCCAGATCAAAATCCCGCTTAAATGCAGTTTCTTCAGTAATCAGATAAATTCTTTTATTTAAAGCCCTCGCTTTCTGCCATGAATTTATATCTTCAAACGAACTAAATTTACCCATCAGGCTTTTGACTTTTGGACGTTAAGACTTTTTGACTGACTAGTTTTCCGCTTTTATCCAGTCGTAACCTTTCTCCTCAAGCTCATACGCCAGCTCTTTGCCACCTGATTTTACAATACGGCCGTTATACAATACATGTACAAAATCAGGCACTATATAATCCAGGAGCCTTTGGTAGTGGGTAATCACAATTACTGCATTATCCTCACTTCGCAACTTGTTCACGCCGTTGGCTACAATGCGAAGCGCGTCAATATCAAGGCCTGAATCGGTTTCGTCAAGTATGGCCAGTTTCGGCTCCAGCATTGCCATCTGGAAAATTTCATTACGCTTCTTCTCACCTCCTGAAAAACCCTCGTTTAACGAACGGGAAAGGAACTTGCGGTCTATTTCCAGCAGCTCGCTCTTTTCACGTATCAGCTTCAGCATTTCATTAGCAGGCATTTCTTCACGTCCCTGTGCCTTGCGGCTCTCGTTAATGGCAGTTTTCATGAAGTTGGTTACCGATACACCCGGTATCTCTACAGGGTACTGGAACGAAAGGAACACCCCTTTATGCGCACGCTCTTCCGGGGCCAGTTCGCCAATATCTTCCCCTTCCAGAAGGATTTCGCCATCGGTAACTTCATAATCCTCTTTACCGGCAATAACCGATGAAAGTGTAGATTTACCCGAACCGTTAGGGCCCATAATAGCGTGTACCTCACCGGCACGAACTTCAAGGTTTATACCTTTTAAAATGTCTTTGTCTTCTACTCTGGCGTGTAGGTTTTTTATACTTAGCATTAATATTTATTTTATATCGTACAATTGTACATTAACTTCTGTTTGTGCTTTAAGCAATTGCTTATCGGCTGTAACCAATGGCAAATTTAAAAAGCTTGCTGTTGCAGCTACTATACTGTCTGGCAACTTGAACTTATAATTGCTCCTAAGATTTATAGCTGCAGATTTAATAGATGCATTTATATCAATAATTTTTACCGAGCCAAGGAAACTTCTTAAATTTTCTATATCGTTGTCATCAAGCCCTGGGAAACTCAACAGTTCTAATTCAGAAATAAATGATATATAAATATCCTTCCCATTGAGGTAATTAGCAATTTCTTCGTTTCCCTGTAATAGATAAATAAGAATGTTGGTGTCAGCTAAAATACTATTCCCACTCATCCCTCATTTCTTTTTGTATCTCAACGGGATTGCCTTTAAATTTCACTGTGCCTGAAAAAGCTTTGGCGTCAAACCCTTTACTTTTAATCTTAGCCTGATTGATCCCAGCCTGACTGATCTCAAAGCCCAAAGCTTTAGCGAGCGATTTTAAAACCGGCAGGTGCACTTTTTTTACATTCTTCAAAACGATGTCCATAACCTGAATAATTTATCCTACTGATCCTTCAAGACTTATCTCCAGCAGCTTCTGCGCTTCCACTGCAAACTCCATCGGCAGCTTGTTCAGTACGTCTTTACTGAACCCATTCACAATGAGCGCAATGGCTTTCTCGGTTGGGATACCCCTTTGGTTGCAGTAAAACACCTGGTCCTCACCAATTTTACTGGTAGTGGCCTCGTGCTCTATTTTGGCTGTTGTGTTTTTAGATTCAATGTACGGGAAGGTATGCGCACCGCAGTTGTTGCCCATGAGCAGCGAATCGCACTGGCTAAAATTACGCGCATTCTCTGCACGGCTTCCTATCTGTACCAGCCCGCGGTAGCTGTTTTGTGATTTACCGGCCGAAATACCTTTAGAAATAATAGTACTCTTGGTGTTTTTCCCAAGATGGATCATCTTAGTTCCTGTATCGGCCTGCTGGTAGTTGTTGGTAACGGCAATAGAGTAAAACTCCCCTACCGAATTGTCCCCTTTCAATACGCAGCTTGGGTATTTCCATGTAACAGCTGACCCGGTTTCAACCTGTGTCCAGCTTATCTTAGCGTTCTTCTCACAAAGCCCGCGCTTGGTCACAAAATTGTAAACACCGCCCTTGCCCTCTTTGTTGCCCGGGAACCAGTTTTGTACAGTGCTATATTTAATCTCGGCATCATCAAGCGCTATAAGCTCTACCACTGCGGCATGCAGCTGGTTTTCGTCACGGCTTGGTGCCGTACAGCCTTCCAGGTAGCTCACGTAGCTGCCTTCGTCGGCAATTACCAGCGTACGCTCAAACTGGCCGGTGCCTGCCTGGTTGATGCGGAAGTAGGTAGAAAGCTCCATCGGGCAACGCACGCCTTTAGGGATATAGCAGAACGACCCATCACTAAAAACAGCCGAGTTAAGCGCCGCGTAAAAATTATCCCTTTGCGGAACAACTGTGCCAATGTATTTGCGAACCAGTTCCGGATGCTCTTTTATCGCCTCGGAAATAGAGCAGAATATAATGCCCTTTTCAGCCAATGTCTTTTTAAAGGTGGTAGCAACAGAAACGGAGTCCATCACGATATCAACCGCGACACCCGCCAGTTTCTTTTGCTCATCCAATGAAATGCCCAGTTTCTTGAACGTATCAAGCAGTTCCGGGTCCACCTCATCCAGGCTGTTGTATTTTGGCTTCTTTTTTGGAGCCGAATAGTAAGATATTGCCTGAAAATCAGGCTTTTCATAATGCACATTGGCCCATTCCGGCTCCGTAATTTCCTGCCAGGCACGGAACGCCTCCAGGCGCCACTCGGTCATCCATTCCGGCTCTTCCTTCTTAGCAGAAAGCGCACGGATGATGTCCTCGTTAAGCCCGTTGGGGAACGTTTCTGATTCTATATCTGTATAAAAACCGTACTCGTACTCTTTATTTTCGAGTTCAATTTTTAATTCTTCTTCTGTGTATTTGCTCATTGTAAGTTGTAATGTTTTAAAGTCAGAATGTTATAAAGTTCCTGCGAGGTACTTGATAAATCCACTCTATAACTTCGACACATCATTTATTTTATAATTTAAACTTTCAAACTCAACTTGTGATATATAACCTAAATCTGAAGCTAAATATAGTTGAGACCTGAATTCTCCTGCTGAAGCTTTGGCTATATAGAGAAATCTAATAAATTCTTTAGCTGTTTCTCTTTCAAAGCCTTCTGCAATATTAGACGAGATAGAAATACTCGCTCTCCTCATCTGATCCCTTAAGCCATAATCTTTGGCAAAAAGACCATTCTCATTTGTAAGTCTGTATATTTCCGTATTTAATTCCCGAGCTCTTTGCCATGCAATAATCTCTTCAAACGAATTTAATCTCTCCATACGGAACTTTACAAACTTTTAAACTTTCAACTTTATAACTATAAAGAGAAGCTCTCCCCGCACCCGCAGGTCCTTTGCGCATTCGGGTTGTTAAAAACAAAGCCCTTGCCGTTAAGCCCGCCCGAATATTCCAGTGTGGTACCGGCCAGGTACAGGAAACTCTTTTTGTCAACCGCGATTTTTATATCATTATCTTCAAAAACTTTGTCATTTTCGCCCAGCTTGTTGTCAAATTTAAGTTCATAAGACAAGCCGGAACACCCACCGCTTTTAACCCCTACCCTTATATAATCTGTCATAGGGTTATAGCCTTCTTCTTCCATTAACATAGCAGCCCTTCTTTTCGCTGTATCAGATACTTTTATCATAGCTGTGTATATTTAGTCTAAATAATGTGCAAAGATACCACATAATTGCCTAATACTTACACTTCCACCTGTAAATTTTTTAGTACGCCTTTTGCAATTTCCGTACCATTCTACATCTGTAAAATGAACTATCGCGTGTGTTTTTTTGGGCGTGTCCCTGCGGGCCGGGCTTTCCGCTGCAAGTCCT
>NZ_NOXV01000273.1 GCF_002251835.1 Flavobacterium cyanobacteriorum | reverse complement strand
TGAGGGTGGCTTTACAGTTAGTAGCGGGAACAGGACTCGAACCTGTGACCTTCGGGTTATGAGCCCGACGAGCTGCCTACTGCTCTATCCCGCGATGTTTCTGATGGCAAATATACAACCAATATTTTACAATACAACTATAACTCAAAAAAATAATTGAAAACATTAAAAAAACTCTTCCTTTTTAGGGGAAGAGTACTCAAATTAACTATTAAAACCATTAACTACTGCCGTTTTTGATTGATGATTGATATTTATGTGACGGCGTTCAAACGATTTTGTTACAGGCTTCAGTAAAAATTATGATTTATTAAAAATAAAATCGGCCTGCTGCCCCTGGTCAACAAACGTTATGTACAGGTTTTTGTCTTTGATTGCAACAGGAAATTCACTCGTTGTTCCGTCAGCTTTCTTAAAATTAATTACCTGCTTACCGTCTTTGTCACCGATTGTATAGGTGCCTGTCTGGTTTGAACTGCCTATAGCAACAGTAAGATTTTGTCCCGAAAAAGTTATAAATGAAGCCTTAAGTTGTGTCACAGCCTCAGCCATTCCCGCCTTTAGGCCCGTAACAGCCTCCGGCGAAAGTTGCGCCTGCATTTCAGGTGACAGCGTTACTTCCCCGTTTTTGACGTCAACGCTTATGCCAGAAGAGTTAAAGCCGGCAACATTCCATTTTCCCTGTAATTCCTTTTGGTTGATCTTCTGTGCGTAGCTTATCGTTGTTAGGCATAGTGCCATGCACAGGTAAAGTAAGTTTTTCATAAATAATATTTTAATTGCTGATAACGAATGTATTAAATTAAAGCCTCCTGATTCTTAATGTAGTGTTAAAAAATATTATCGAAGCCCAATGGAAATAAATCAGCCCCTTGATAATTTCTCTAAGGCTGTAACGGTGCAGAATGTTATATGGTGCAGTATAAGAAGTTGCTGCGCCAATACAAAAAATTATTTATATTCGTACGCTAACCTGTAATGCAATGGAAGAATCACAAGGTACCTTTTCAATAAAATACTGGGCTGAAGACGACCAGCCAAGGGAAAAACTGATGCTGAAAGGCAAGGCAGTACTAAGCGATGCCGAACTTATAGCCATACTTATAGGTTCTGGCAGCCGTAATGAAAGTGCTGTTGAGCTCAGCAAACGCATGCTCGCCAGTGTCGATAATAACCTGGGCGCGCTGGGCAAGTTGTCGCTACAGCAGCTAATGAACTTTAAAGGTATAGGTGAGGCGAAAGCCGTGACAATTGCCGCCGCTATGGAACTTGGGCGCCGCCGTCGCGACGAAGATAGTATAGAGCTGCAAAAAATAACTTCGAGCAGGGCAGTGTATGACATTATGCAGCCCATAATAGGTGAACTGCCACATGAAGAATTCTGGATTATTTACCTGAACAACTCTAATAAGGTTATTTATAAATCACAAATAAGTAAAGGGGGTATAACCGGCACAGTAGTTGATGTACGGCTGGTATTCAAGACGGCCTTGGAACATAATGCGGTAGCTATAATACTGGTGCATAACCATCCTTCGGGCATATTGCAGGCCAGCGAACCCGATAAACAGGTAACACGCCAGCTGAAAAGTGCCGGGGCCAGCCTTGACATTAAAGTGCTTGACCACGTGATAGTTACGGAAAAAGCTTACCTTAGCTTTGTAGACGAAGGGATATTATAGCCCTTATCATAAAGCTGTAACATTTTTTTAAAAGATATACAAATAGGCTGTTGCCATGAGGGGAAAGGCTTTAATAATGATGCTTTTTTCCTAACTTGCAGGGCATAAAAATCATTTTGTATGATAAATACCAAAAACCTCCGCTTTTCTTATGGGAAAGATACTGATTTTTATTTCCCTGATATAACAGCGCGGAGTGGAGAAAGCCTCCTTATTACGGGTGGTTCCGGAAAAGGCAAAACTACCTTGCTGCACCTTTTGGGAGGGCTTTTACGCCCACAATCCGGTGAGATTATAATTCAAGATACAAATATTACGGCCCTTTCTGAAAAAAAACTAGACCTTTTCAGGGGTAGGAATATCGGCCTTGTACTGCAACAATCTTATTTTGTGGCATCGCTCAACGTAATCGAAAATGTTGCTTTATCTTCCTGGCTGGCTACCGGAAACCTGAAAACCGAAAAAGCAAAACAACTTTTAGGGCAGTTAGGGGTAGATGGGCACCTGCACAAAATACCATCGCAGCTCAGTGTAGGGCAGCAGCAAAGGGTTTCCATAGCCCGCGCATTAATTAATGAGCCTAAACTGCTGCTTGCTGATGAGCCGACTTCGAGCCTTGATGATGAAAATGCCTTTATGGTTGCTGATATGCTCGAGGCACTCGCCAGGCAATATGGCTCAGCGCTGGTTCTGGTAACACACGACCAAAGGCTAAAAGACCGTTTTCCTAATCAAATCACCTTGTCATGATTACACGAATAGCCTGGAAAAACATTTGGTTTAAACCGCTCAATACTGCCCTTAGTATTATACTCCTGACGGCAAGTGTAGCAATAATAACGTTGCTAATATTGCTTCAGGAGCAATTTGAAAAAAAATTCAATGATAATATTGAAGGTATAGATATGGTGCTTGGGGCACAGGGTAGCCCCCTTCAGTTAATACTCTCATCAGTATACCAGGTAGATGCGCCAACCGGGAATATAGATTATGCGGAAGCAAAAAAATGGATGAATCACCCGTTTGTGCAGACAGCCATACCGCTTGCCTTTGGCGACAACTACCGTGGCTACCGAATTGTGGGTACAACGCCCGATTATCTTGCAAAATATGGAGCAGAGGTGGTTAAAGGCAAAATATTCAGCAGGAATTTTGAAGTAGTTGTAGGCAGCGAAATAGCCGCTAAGCTTGGATTAAAAATTGGAGATAAATTTTTTGGCTCACATGGTGATGCTGAAGAAGGTGAACTCCACGATGAGCATGCTTACATTGTTGCGGGTATAGCTTCGCCCACCGGCAAAGTGGTTGATAACCTTATTTTAAGTAACGTACAGAGTGTATGGGCCATGCATGACCATGAACATACCGCGGGAGGGACTGAAGAAGAAGGGCATCAGCACAGTCACGACCATGACCACGACCACGAAAGCCATGATGCCCACACAGAAGAAGGGCATAGCCATGACCACAATCATGATCATGACCACGCCCATGACCACCAGGAAGGAGAGGCGGCACACGGCCATGACCATGGCCATGCAGAAGAAACTGTTATTAATGAAGAAGGAAAAGAGATTACAGCCGTACTGATAAAATTCCGCAGTAAAATGGGTATTGTTACCTGGCCACGGCTTATACCGCAAAATACCAAAATGCAGGCTGCCTCACCCATATTGGAAATAAACAGGCTGTTTTCCCTCTTCGGCATCGGCCTGCAGGCATTGCAGTACATGGCTTATGGTATTATGATTATATCGGGGATTAGTATTTTTATTGCATTATACAATACCTTAAAAGAAAGAAAATACGAATTTGCCTTGCTGCGTGTCAGTGGGGCGAGCCGTTTCCAGCTGTTAGCCCTTGTGCTTCTTGAGAGCCTTCTTTTATGTGTAATAGGCTTCTTTTTTGGAACGATTGTTGGTAGGATAGCTTTAGGCTTTATCTCCGGTTCATCGGAAGATGAATTTAAAATGTCGTTCAACCCATGGGAATTTGTATGGGAAAAAGAAGGATATTTATTCGTGCTTACTATCTTTGTAGGGATTTTGGCGGCAGTAATACCGGCAGTTAAGGCGTATAGCTTGAACATCTCAAAAACACTGGCAAATGCGTAAAACAATTTTTATAATATCCGCACTTATAATATCCGCATTTATATTTATAGCCGCAGGAAACCCAAAGCAGTACAGGGTTATGCCTATGGCAGATAATACTGCTGTAGATGATACCCTTACATGGAAACTGCTCGGGCAGATTAAGTACATCAAGAAACCAAGCAAGGATTATCCCGAAGGTGTAATGTTCCCGGTAATTAATACCACGCTTAAAGCTAAAAATAAGAAACCGATCGTCATGAGCGGTTTTATTATCCCTATTGACAATAAAAATTACGCGCTCAGTAAGAATGTTTTTGCTTCCTGTTTTTTTTGCGGGCAGGCAGGGCCTGAAACTATTATGGGTATAAAATTCAGGAACCCTAACATAAAGCTGAAAACTGACCAGTATGTTACCCTACAGGGAACCTTCAGGTACAACGACAATGATATTGATGACTGGATTTACCATATTGAAAATGCCGTTATAGTTAAAGGGATGTAATGAAAAGGGAACACGTAAAGGCTGTATTTTTTGACCTTGACCATACCTTGTGGGATTTTGAAAGAAATTCGGCTTTGGCATTTCAGACCGTCTTTAGTACTTATAATATCAATGTACTGCTGGATGATTTTTTAAAAGTATATATCCCGGTCAATTTACGATACTGGAAACTTTTCAGGGATGAAAAAATAACAAGGCAGCAGTTGCGCTATGGCCGCTTCCGGGAAACGTTTGATACCTTAAAGTACAATATCTCAGATGAGGTTATCGGTCTGGTAGGCCAGGAATATGTAGACAGGCTGCCAGATTACAATCATTTGTATGACGGCGCCTTGGAAATACTTGATTACCTTAAACCAAGGTACAGCCTGCATATTATTACCAATGGTTTTAAGGAAATACAGGCTTCCAAAATAAAAAATGCTAATATTGCACATTACTTTACTACAGTTACCAATTCTGATATTGCCGGCTGTAAAAAACCTAATCCACTGATTTATGAATTTGCCCTGAAAGCCGCCAATGCCGACAAGTCCACCAGCATCATGATAGGCGACTGTATAGAGGCTGATGTACAGGGCGCGCTTGATTTTGGGCTTGATGCCATTTATTTTAATGAAGCCCGTAATACTGTACCCGGCCATATAAGCCAGGTGTACCACCTTACTGAACTTAAAAATTTCCTTTAATGAAAAAAATACTTTTTTTCCTGTTCCTGTTTGCCTGCCTCAGCAGCTATTCCCAATCAATAAATGACTACAAGTATGTAATTGTACCGGAAATATATGACTTCCAAAAGAAAAAAAATGAATATAATCTTAATACCATGACAAAACTTCTGCTGGAAAAATATGGATTTACTGTTTATATTCAGAATTCTGATTATCCTGCGGACCTTGCCCTCAATAAATGCCTGGCTCTATATGCTGATGTGCTAAAGAGGAAAGGCTTTCTGACCAACATCCTCACTATTCAGCTTAAAGACTGCGATGGAAATGTAATTTATATGTCTGGTGAAGGAAGATCAAAAGAAAAGAGCCATCAAAAATCATATCTGGAGGCATTTCGTCGGGCAGCCGAATCGTTCAACGGGCTCATGTATAAATATAACGGCAATGCCGGCACAGTTAGGGGGGGAGCTTTATATGATTCTAAAGCCGGAACTGTTTCCCAGGCTACCACTGCTAAGCCTGTAAATAATGATAACCTGCTTACCGCCATAGCCACAGGATATGGATATGACCTGCTTGACAAAGCCGGTAAAGTAGTTATAAAAATGTATAAAACCACACAAGCGGACTATTATAGCGCTAAGATGGAAACAATAACAGGTATTGTATTTAAAAAAGAAGGCGATTGGGTATTTGAATTTTATGATCGTGATGATAAACCTGTTTCACAAAAATTAAACATCAGGTTTTAACGCTGTCACATATTTTTTTTTAAACTAAATTTTGTATGCAATCCTGCCTTGTTTTTGTACGCCGGTTACTAACCCCGATGGAAGCGGCATCCTCCCGCCGCCTGCTTTTGCTACGGTTGTGATATAGCCTACAGCGCGTCAGAACCCTGCCAAAATAATCTCTCGGATGGCTGCTCCTGAGCAATAACCGGTTAGCCATGATATCGGGTGCATACGTTTATTTTTATCCCTGTACCGGCTGAAGCTTTTTGTCCGGAATCATTCAGGTTTATAAAGCAGGAATTATTGTCTGATGAGTAGGAGTAATTACAATTTTTTTTATCTTCATCTTATAAATATTAGTTAATCTTAAAAAAATGACAGCACACGAAATCGATTACCATATTTATGGCGAAGAAATGCAATATGTTGAAATTGAGCTTGACCCTCACGAGGCCGTTGTAGCCGAAGCAGGCAGCTTTATGATGATGGACAGCGGTATACAGATGCAGACTATATTTGGAGACGGCGCTAACCAGAATGAAGGTTTTATGGGCAAATTGTTCTCTGCCGGTAAACGCCTGCTGACGGGGGAGAGCCTTTTTATGACCGTGTTCCTGAACCAGTACCACTCCAAGCGCAAGGTTAGCTTTGCATCGCCTTATCCGGGCAAGATAGTACCGATTGACCTTACGCAATACAGCGGCAAATTTATTTGCCAGAAAGATGCTTTTTTATGCGCGGCCAAAGGGGTTAGCGTAGGCATAGAGTTTTCCCGCAAACTGGGCCGGGGACTTTTTGGAGGCGAAGGTTTTATTATGCAGAAACTTGAAGGCGATGGCCTTGCTTTTGTGCATGCGGGTGGCACACTGGCGCGGAGGGAGCTTCAGGAAGGGGAAGTGCTTAAAGTAGACACCGGGTGTATTGTTGGCTTTTCGCCTACAGTAGATTATGATATTGAATTTGTAGGCGGTATCCGTAACACCATTTTTGGTGGCGAGGGCTTGTTCTATGCTACCCTTCGCGGCCCCGGAATTGTGTTTATACAATCACTTCCTTTCAGCAGGCTCGCAGGGCGCATTTATGCCGCCGCTCCGCAGGGCGGGGGCAAGGACCGCGATGAAGGCAGCATCCTTGGCGGCCTTGGCAACCTTCTTGATGGTGATAACAGGTTTTAAAAAGGGGCAGTTGCCCCTTTTTCAGCATTTTGTCCGTCCCCAGAGTAGCACTCTCTGGTTTTTTGCAAAATGTACAATTTCAGCTTTCTGTACGGTTATATGCAGCCCGTTGTACACAAAGTTGGTTTTTATCCTTTTCAGTTTCATAGTTTTCAGCGGCCATTCTTTATGATGGATGTTGTACCTGTACAGGGAGCCGTTCACTTGCTGGTAGGCGCAGTACCTTTCCGTAAGCCATTTGTCGGTGCCTGTTTTACCTTTTATGTCCGCCAGGTACAGATATTTTGCCGCAAGCCGGTTCCCATAGCTGCTTTTCCTTAATGTATAGCGGTTGCCTTTCCGCTTCAGCAGGGCCTTTTTATAAGGTATCCCCGTCAGCAGGTGTGCCAGTATAGCTGTGGGAAGTTTGTTGGTCTCAACCGTAAAAAAATATATACCCGGTATGCCATTGTACACTGCATAAGTGCGGAGGTTTATTTCATGGAAATTTGACAGGTAGGGCAGTGGCGGCAGGTAGCGTAGCCTCATCTTCTTAACTGTAAAAGCCACTATTGATACCCATGCCTGCCCTTCATATACATCTGCCAGGAGGCCTGCCGGCAGCAGGGATTGTATCTCATCAACAGGTACTTTATAATGCAGGAACAGGGTATCATCCCACTCCTGGTAATATTTCCAGGGTTTTTCAGGCAATGGGAACGGCCTGTGCGAAACGCAGTTAAGTAATGCCGAAGATATTGACATATGCTGTGTTTTTGCAAAAATCAGCTAAAAACAGGTATATCTCCTTACATAATACCGCATCTTTTTTATACCCCGCAAATACCTGCCATATGCTAAAATAGGTTTTTTAACATCGTTTAGTAGTACTTGCAAATGTGGCGTTAAACCTAGGTTAATAACTGTAAAACAAGCATTTAAACACAGGCAGTGCTTACTACTTTTATACCACTAATTTAAATATAATATAGCAAGGTTATGAAAAAAGCATTTTTAACGTTGGGCGCTATACTGGCTTTTGGTATAGCATCAGCACAGGTAAACAACACCAACAGGACTACCACGCAAACCGGTAACGGCACAGGTACACAAAGCGGTACTACGACTACTACTGACCAGGATGACACTACCACACAGTCATCCACAACAACACAGCAGAAAAGGAAAAAGAACCGCAACAATGCTTCAGGTACTAATAACAGTACATCGGGCTCAACCACAACCAATTCCGGCACCACCACAAGGAGGAACAACACCCAGGGTAACAGGAATACAGGTACATCAACATCAGGCAGCGGCACAGGAACCGGTACTTCAGGCAGTGGTACAGGAACGTATGATAACGGTACCGGCAGCGGTACAGGTACATCAGGCAGCGGCACAGGTACTTCGGGCAGTGGCACAGGTAATACTACAGGAACCGGAAGCGGCACAGGCACAACATCTGGCTCAGGCATGGGTACAGGTACAGGTTCAGGAACCGGCACTGGCACCGGCACCGGTACTACAACAAGGCCATAAGAATTATTATAGTCTTTTTTATATGAGCCCCGCATTGCGGGGCTTTTTTTGGCTACTAAGGTAATGTTAAAGGATATGCTCTTTGCCTAAACCTTTTTTAAATTTAGGCTACAAATAGTAAAACTTTCTGCCATGGAAAAACCGCTACAAATACCATTGCCTGATTTTAATAAAAATATAGGCAGTTTTGAAAGGGTAATATCAGTTTTAGGAGGATGCTACCTGTTATATGATTCACTGAAGAACAAACGCAGCATCCCTGAAATAGGAGCTGCGGGGTTTATGATATTCAGGGGGGTAAGTGGTTATTGCCCTGTTAACCACGCAGGTGAGCTTTTACTGCAAAAAAATACCGAAAAACGCAGTTCTAACATTAATATACATACACGGCTAATAGTAAAACGCCCGGCTGATGAGGTTTACAATTTCTGGAGGCACCTGGGCAATCTGCCGTTGTTCATGGAACATCTGGAAAGTGTTGATGTATTAAGCCCAACCTTATCTGAATGGAAAGCCAAATTGCCGGGAGGAATAGGCAGCATAAGCTGGAAAGCCGAAATTGTAAAAGAAGAGCCTTTCCATTATATTGGATGGCGCTCACTGGCCGATTCTGCCATACGAAATGCCGGAAAGGTAGAGTTTAAAGATGCCGGTGAGCTGGGCACACTTGTACATGTGGTTTTTTCTTACCATGCTCCTATGGGCTTTGCCGGTGAGGAAATAGGCAGGCTGCTGAACCCGGTTTTTGAGAAGATGGTACGTAAAGATATTATGGGCTTTAAACGCTACATGGAGACAGGGACATCAGATAAAATCAGCCAGGAACCGGTTGCAATTTTTACCTGATATGGAGCATCTGCATACTATAAGCCATATTGAAATTCCCGCACCGGACTTTACCAAAGCGATTGAATTTTACACTAAGGTGTTCCGGTGGGGCATTGAACTTATAACGGTTGACCATTACGCCTTTTTTACTATAGGCAATACAGGTTCCGGCGGGGCTTTTGATGCATCATTAATGCCGGCGCCTGAAAGGACAGGGATGCAGATAGTTATTGATGTTGATGATATGGACCAGGTAATGCGGGAAATTGAAGATCAGGGTGGAGAAATAACACTGGGTAAAACCGAAATACCCGGCGGGCATGGCTTTTATTGTATATTTAAAGACCCTAACCACAACTATCTGCAGCTGCACAGCATGAAATAACTACCGGCCCATCAAACTTTTTTAGATTCTTTTTTCAGGATGTTAATGATTAGATAACAGGACTTACATTTGTAGGTTTGGTGCAGCCCTCTTTACGTAATCAGGCAGCTTATAGCCATATAAGGCCAGTGTGCTGAATATGAGGTGGGCAAAGAACAATTGCCTGTAATACTTATACCTGTTATTATGCGGGGGATTATTGCTTATGGCGAACATTATTTTCCAGCTCAGTATGCCTACAAGCCCGCTTCCTGCGCCAATTAAAAGCCCTTTGGCTATGCCGGGTGAATGTAGTGACCTGCGCCACAACAACCAGTAAGCCACCACAAATGCTGCACCTAACGCATAATGGATAACCCAACCCGCCGGGTGCTCTTTTTTGTTTTGGATATCAGGCAGGTTTTCCGAACGGTCAATCAGCTCATTCAGTAGTTCGGGCTCCACAAATTGCTGCTTTTCCTTTTTTGCCATGTAGTAGCTGTAAAGGGTCATGAACGTTGTGCCTGCTATAGCCGCTGCTATTACTTTAGATGCTTTCATGGTCAAGAGCTTTAAACTTTTTAAATGCTTCGGCTATTTCGGCTATTTCCTTTTCAGCTTCTGCTGAAGGGCCGTTCTCAAGGCAATAATTTATTATTTTATGGCACTCTTCCACAGCTTTAATTACAGGCAGGCTGGGTATCCTGTTCTTGTTGTGGTCCAGGTCCCAAATGCCGCAGTTGCTGTAACTGTCCAGGTTATCCCAGTCAGGCCTGTCAGTTACAGGATATATGCACATGCCCAGTAGTTCTACTCCTTTATTAATGGCATCAACACATTCTACAGCGGCTTCTTCAAGCCATTCGGCCCTGCCATTGCCAAAATGCCCTGTTTCCGAAATAAAAACCGGCCTGTTATAGCGCTTGTGGGCTGCTTGAAGCAGTACAGACAGTTTTTCCCGTTTCGGCTCACTTTCAGGCCAGGGCAGCGTGCCTTTGTTATGTTCCCACTGGTTGTTCCAGTAATAGTTGAAGCCGAGGATATCTAAAAACTCTTCCCTTCCTCCCAGTTCAGGGCACATCCGCCCTGCTATTATATCCATTGCCTGGTACTGGTGGCTGTTCAGTTCCCTTACCAGCTCAATATCGGCTTCATCAGCAGCATGAACCTTTATTACAGGCTCAACCAGTATAATACGGCATCCGGGGTCGGTTTCTTTCAGTTTCATTATACCCTGTATGGCTGCTTTGCAAAGGTGGTATTTAATGTCGAATCCTGAGTTAACAGCAAAAGGCACCGTACCGCGCACATCGCCTGAATGCCACGCCAGGAAACTTATTTCATTAAAAGGTACCACAAAAAGCTGCCGTGTTGTTATGGTTTTATGAAAGGTGGCAAAGGCCTGGCACAGGGCTACAAAGCGGTTACAGAAATGGGGGTGGGTAGGGAAGAGGCCAGCAGGGTAACCAAAATGGCAAAGATCCCATATAATATCAATACCCACTTTCTGCGCAGCTTCTATCCTGTTCTTAACCTCAGTAAAATCAAATTCAAAAGGCCTTGTTTCTGCTGCGCTCCAGCAAATGCCTTCCCTCACTACTCTTATACCCAGTGAGGCAATATCCCTGTAGTCTTCTTCAGCCCTTATGTCATGTTCTGTTTCCTTTAAAAGGTTTACACGGTTACCCGAACGGTTTATGTGGTCGGCACACTCATAGCCACCCATTAAAAATGACCTGAATATGCTCATATCTTTTCCTTTTTAGGTTTTTGCATTTCCAATTCTTCTTCCTGCTTTTCGAGCGATGAAAAAAGATCAAGCGCATTTTTAAATGCCTGGTCCATATTAAAGTATTTATAATTGGCCAGCCTGCCTACAAAGTAAACATCTGTAAGTTTTTCAGCTTCCTTCCTGTACTTTTCGTATATCTTCTGGTTCTTGTCGTTGGGTACAGGATAATAGGGCTCACCTTCATCAGTAGTATATTCTTTTACAATAGTAGTTTTTGGTGTTTGCTGGTTACCAAAATGTTTGTACTCGATTATTTGCGTAAATTCATTTTTCTGCCCCGGATAGTTAACAACCGAATTTTCCTGGAAATATTCCGCATCTACTGTTTCACCCACAAAGTTTATGGAGCGGTACTCCAGCCTGTCCTGAAGGCTGTGCTTAAAGCCGAAGAAACGGTCAATAGGGCCGGTATAGAACAACTTTTCGTAGCCCTCAACCTGGTCACAGATGTCAAAGTAATCAATATTAAGCACAACTTCAATATTAGGATGGTCCAGTATCTTTTCAAAAAGCTTTGTATAGCCGCCTACGGGAAGCGCCTGGTATTTATCAGAAAAATAGCGGTCATCCCAGTTGGTGCGTACAGGGATGCGGTTCAGTACAGAGGCATCCAGCTCTTCCGGGTATTTGTCCCATTGTTTTTTAGTGTAATGGCGGAACATTTTTTCATACAGCACGGGGCCTACTTTATTAAGTGCTGCTTCGCGTCCGTCTTTTGGCTCATCAATGGGCAGCCTGTTCTCTTCAAGCCACTGCTGCATTTCTTCTTCTTCAGTAATATTAAGGCCAAACAGCTTATTTACTGTAGTGATGTTTACAGGTATAGGCACCAGCTGGCCATCAACCTGGGCAATTACCTTGTGTTCCCATGGATACCAGTTGTTAAAGCGGTTTACATACTGCCATACATCCTCAAAATTGGTGTGGAACAGGTGCGCACCGTATTTTGAAACCAGTATGCCGTTATCATCTATATAATCATAACAGTTGCCTGCAATGTGATCCCTCTTTTCAATTATCAGGACTTTTTTCCCCGAATCTGCATAACGCTCAGTCAGCACCGCGCCTGATATCCCTGCGCCAATAATCACAATATCTGCATTTCTCATATGGTTACGCTGGTTTTAATTAATGCCTTCATTTTTTCAGCTGTGCTGTCCCACGATGTTTTTTTCAGTATTTCAGTATATTCATATTTCATGAAAACGTCCGGCATATCTGCAAGTATGGCATCAATGGCAGCCGCAAATTCACCAGCCGTGCCAATAATCCTTACGCAGTCTTTATAATCGCGTACCACATCAGTAATAGCTGTTGAAATTACAGGCTTGCCCGCCGCCATATATTCCAGCGTTTTTGTTGGGCTTATATATTTTGTAGCATCATTAAGTGCAAAAGGCATCATGGCAATGCTGAAGGCCTTGAGGTAGGCCGGCAGCTGCTTGTAATCTTTCATGCCCAGGTAATGTATGTTCTTCTGCCTCGGCAGCTCGTGTTCACCTATTTTGGCCAATGGCCCTATCATTACAAATGATGCATCAGGTTTTTTCAAGGCTGTTTCATTAAGTAAGTGCAGGTCAAGGCGCTCATCTATAACCCCAAAGTAGCCTACTACTGGCCCCGGTATGTTTACAATATCATCCGGTACTGAAATACCGTTTAGCGCTTTAGCGAAATGTTCCTGGTCAACCGAGCTTGGAAAGCAGTGTACATTGCTGTGCAGCTTTGACTTAGATTCGTATAATGATTTACCGCCTGTAAATACAATATCGGCATGTGCCACAAGGTACTTTTCCTGCTCAATGAGCTTTTCAGGAGCTCCTTTAAAAAGCGACAGCTCATCCATACAGTCATATACCACCGTGCCGAACTCAAAGGAGCTTAACAGCGGCACAAAGGAGGCGGAGTAGAACCAGCCTGTGCTTATTTTTTTGTTACTGATGTATTGTGGCAGTATTTTTTCTATTTCTTCAATAGTATGTACGTTGGGTTGTAGTACATCAAGGTTGCCGTTTACCTTTATAAGGCGGCTGCCTTTTTCTTCAGGCCTGTGCCATGGCTCTTCAATCAATAGTATCTTCCTGTCTTTAGCCATCCGGCTGATGATGTGCTGTGGGCGCTGGTATACAAAATCCCAGCGGAGGTGGCAAAACACCACCATGTCATAAACATTGTTAGCTTTCCCGTTGGCCACGGTGTCCCCGGTTTGCGGGGCAATTGTTTTTGTTGATGTAGGCTGCATTGTAGTGTGGTTTTTAATTAATAATGGCCATGGGAATTTCCTCGGCGTTTACATTTATCGTTCTTCGGCGCTTAGCAGGTCGGTCAGTAATGTGCCAACCCTGTCAATAGTCTGTTTAATTACTTTTTCGGCATTGCCTTCAAAAACCTCCCTGTGGGCGCAGTACCTGTTGTTAGGCAGCACTATGTGTATAAACATGGTACCTACAGGCTTTTCGGGAGTTTCACTGCCTCCGGGGGTAGTAAGCCCTGTAATGGCTACGGCAATATCACAGTCAAAATATTTTCGTAAACCCTCTGCCAGCGCCTTGGTTACTTCGGCTGACTCTGCAGTGTATTGCTGTATGGTTTCCGGCGAAATGCCAAAAAGGTCTTCCTTGGTACAGGCATCATAGCAAACTATGCCTCCCAGCAAAATATCGCCTGATTCTTCGGCCAGTGAAAATTCAGAAGCCAGGCGGCCGGCTGTTGCACTTTCGGCTAAGGCTACTTTAAGTTTGTTCCGGGCAATAAGCTTGCTGCATTCTGCTATTTTGTCAGATGCCATTGTGTATTTTTATTTTATATTAAAGGATCAGTCGGTATTGAAGTCTTCAGGATCATAATCATCATCCTGCCCCGGGCTGAACTTTTCATCATCGTCATTTTCATTGCGTTGCTGCTCCTGCTTCAGCGCTTCGTGGTGGGCCTGCTTCAGCTTTTCTTCTTCAGGTGTGGTCTGGTACCTTTGCGCATCCTGGTTCCTGCCACTTTTGTGGAAGTTATCCTCACCATATTCCTGGCCCCCGCGGTGGCCCTGCCCGGGGTTATCAAACAGTTGTGACATAGCTTATTTTTTATGGTTCTTATCAAAATTACTTTACAAAAGCGCATGGCACTTTACACAATTATTCCCAAAGCTTATACAATGTTGTTGTTTAAGATTGTTTTATGACTTTTTTAATAGTTCATAAAGAAAAATCCCCACTCCATGACGCATCAGGAGCAGGGATTCCCCTAACAAAAGAACCATGAGTAATTCCAAAAAAATCCCGGGGCTATTGATGCTGCCCCGGGCAGAAACAATAATTAACCAAAATTATTATCAGTATTGGCAGTAGCCGAAGCCATTGTGGTTTTTGTCATTAGCCCGGCGCCAATTTCTATAAGTCCTAATATAAGGTGGGGCAGGTAAACCCTGTCAGCAAAACCAAAAAGCCATGGCGATGCAGCAAGCAAAATGCCCGATAGTATATCCATAGTGAGGTGTGCCTTCATTGATAAGACCTTTATCATGCCCAGCTCGTAGCGGGTCATAAGGCTGTACAGCACAGCAAGCGCACCAAGGATGATAAGTATCATACCTTCAGGAGCTTCCGGGTCAAGCCCGAAGATCCACGGCGCTATAATTAAGAACAGGCCCATTAAATAATCCATGAACCCGTGTGTTTTTGTGTCAATAAACCGCATGTTGTTTTTTTTTTAAGGTTGTTGGTGTTTAGCACTAGTTAGTAAAGCCCCCGGGAGTTTCACCCGGGGCCTTTACAGTTTTAAATCGAAAATGATTTACCTGGATTGCTTTTAATTATCGGCCGCCACCTGTGGTCGTACCCGTACCGCCCGTACCGCTGCCAGTGCCTGTACCGGTTCCTGTTCCTCCGCCACTGTTAGTGCCGGCGCCGCTTCCGCTGCCCGACCCTGTTGTAGTAGGATTGTTGCCGGTAGTTGTACCCTGTACAGTATCGGTTGCCATGCCGCCGTCAGATCCTCCTGCGCCTGATGCGCTGCCTGAACCCATGTTGTCGGTTGAGCCTTCAGTACCGTAGGTATCGCCGTTGGTTTCCTGCGCGTCTGATGTGCCTTCGCTCTGGTTATTGTTTTTACCGCATGATGTGGTAAAGCATATGCCTGCTAAAACCAGTGAGGCATATAATGCGTTCCTGAATGTCTTTTTCATAATAGAAAAGTTTATTGTTAGTAATTATTGTACAATTACAAAGTAACTTCATAATACACCGGAATGTATTACATCATTAACCTGAAAGCTTACATGATTTTATTGATATAGTGCCAATTAGGTAGATGAAGATACGCGGCGGGAATACTAATGCTAGCCGACCAGTTGTCCTGAAGGTACTTTTAAATAGATGATATCAGTAACTTATCATGAAGTTTTCCCTGTTAAGGCCATCCGTTACATATTGCCAGTTAATATGCACCACATCGGAAATGATTTTTTTCAGGGCAGTAAAATTCCCGGTTTTTTTTATATAAATATTAGCTCCTGCGATAAAAGTTTCTTCCACGCTGGTATTATTAGAACATGTAGAATATATAGCCACTGAAATATCCTTCAGCCTGCTGTTATTGCGAATTTCCTGAAGGCATTCCAGTCCGGTTTTTCCCGGTATGTTGAGGTTCAGAAAGATAATGTGCGGCAGTATATCAGAATCGTGAAGGTAAGCTACCAAATCGCTGCCGTTATCAAAAATTATAAGTGTATATTTAATTTTTACATCATTGAATGCGTCTTCAAACAGCAGGCGGTCATCAGTATCATCTTCAGCAAGCAGGATATGTAGTTTTTCGGGATACATGATATTAATTCAGGACTGGTTTAATGCCACGTTTGTGCCTCACAATCTTCTGGAAAGTAGTTGGGGTAAGACCTGTAATTTTCTTAAACTGGTTAGATAAATGTGCTACACTGCTGTAATGTAGTCTGTAAGAAATTTCTGTTAGCGACAGGTTTTCCTGTACCATGAGGTGTTTCACCAGTTCTATTTTATGTATAANAAACAAATAAGACGGATCCTGGCTAAATTTAAATGATTGCTAAAATGGCTTTGAAATACGGTTAATAATTGCGTATCTTCGTGTACTAAGCTGATGTTCTTTTTTAAAGGCATTACTTGAGAAATAATCCTTTAATATACTGAATATCAGCTTTTTGTCAAAATTTTTAAGAACTTATTTTATTGATTTTTAATCAATTATGTTTTTTGTCGTGTACTAAATTAAATACTTTTAAATTTGACTTATATGAAAAAAATCTTTTTAGCATTTGCATTTGCAGCCGTAAGTTTCGGCGTGCAGGCACAGGGAATTGATTTTGGCCTTAAAGCAGGGGCTAACTTTGCCAACCTGAATGGGGCTGACAACACTGAGAATATAACAAGTTTCCACGCAGGCGCTGCGCTGGAACTAAATCTTGTGCCGTCTTTTTCAATCCAGGGTGAGGCATTATATTCATCGCAGGGTGCCGAAGTCAAAGGTGTAGGCGATTTTAACCTTGATTATATCGCTGTGCCGGTAATGGCCAAGTTTTATATCCTGCCCGACAAGCTGAGCGTTATGGCAGGGCCGCAGTTTTCATTCCTGGTAGATGAGGCTGAAGAGGCTTTTGAAAATAAAACTTTCGATATTGCGGCAGCCGGCGGCCTTGAGCTGAAAATTATAAAGGGCCTTTTTGCGCAGGCACGCTACACCATAGGTTTTAATGATGTAAATGATACTTTTGAAGGCAAGAATGCCGTATTTCAGCTTTCTTTAGGTTATTATTTCCTGTAAAAGATGATAACATCCTATTATCCGGCCTCTCAGGCCGGATTTTTTTTGGACAAATGTTAAAGTTAGTGTTATAACTAATGACTGCTTTTGAATGAATGATTATTTTTACAAAAACAATACATGAAACTACTTATCATAAACGGCCCTAACCTTAACCTCTTAGGAAAACGTGAACCAGAGGTTTACGGTTCCCTGTCATTTGAAAAATATCTTGAAACGCTCAGGGAACAATATCCTGAAACAGTACTGGATTATTACCAGAGCAATATTGAAGGTGAAATCATTACTACGATACAGCAAGCCGATGGTGTTTATAAAGGCATCATCCTGAATGCCGGCGCCTACACACATACCTCTATTGGCATAGCCGACGCAATAAAAGCAATACAGGCGCCCGTAGTTGAAGTACATATATCTAATACATTTTCCAGGGAAACCTTCAGGCACCAGTCTTTTATCTCGCCGGTGGCTTCGGGTATTATTATCGGCTTCGGGCTTGAAGGATATGGCCTTGCCGTACGTTATTTTATATAAAAATGAAATATACCTGCTTACTAATGCTATTACTGGCATGGCCTGCCATTGCGCAGGTAACCGGAAAGATTACCTCCCGTAGCGGGGAGGCGGTACCCTTTGCCGGCATAACAGTAGCAGGCACATTTATAGCCACCTCAACTAATGAAAACGGCTACTACAGCCTACCCATCAAACAAGATGGTAACTATACGATTATAATACGGTCGCTCGGTTATAAAACACGCAAAATAAAAGCCGTAATTAATAAACTGCCCTACCGGCTCGATATTACCCTCGAACCGGAAAGTTATGAGCTACAGGAAATAATTATATCCAACAAAAACAACCCTGCCACTACAGTTATAAAAAACGCCATAGCTGCTAAAGAGAAAAATACTGAAAAAATATCGTCATTTGAGGCGGACTTTTACTCCAGGGGCATATTCAGGATTAAAGATGTACCTGAAAAAATACTGGGACAGGAACTGGGCGACCTTGGGCTGGGGCTTGACTCAGCCCGCAGCGGGGTGATCTATCTTTCAGAAACCGTATCGCGCATCAGGTACAAAAGGCCGGGTAAGATAAATGAAACGGTTATTGCATCAAAAGTGAGCGGTGAAGATAACGGCTTCAGCTTTAATAATGCCGGCGCAGCAGATTTTGATTTTTATAATGATTACCTTCCCTTTGAAGTAAATGTAGTTTCGCCTGTTGCCGGGAATGCTTTTAATTATTATGATTATGTACTGGAAAGCACTTTTTTTGATGAAGATAAGCACCTTATCAATAAAATAAAGATTACCCCCCTGCGCCGCGGCGAGCCAGCTTTTACAGGATATATTTATGTAGTAGAAGGCTCCTGGGCCATCTATGCTGCCGATGTAAGCATTAGAGGTCCGCAGGTGAGGCAGGGCATGCTGGACAAACTTACCATACGGCAAAATTACAGCTACAACAGCGCTGAAAACCTGTGGTTGAAAAATGTACAGGTGATTGACTTTGAGGCCAGTATTTTTTCGGTTGATTTTACAGGCAGGTTCTCCTACGTGTACAGCAATTATATCCTGAGCCCGCAACCTGTTACATTGAGCAATGAGGTGATTACCTTTACCGAAGGGTCTAATAACAAAAGTGAAAGCTTCTGGAACAGTGCAAGGCCTATTCCGCTTACTGGGGAAGAGAAAAATGACTATGCAAAAAAAAAACCGCCTGCAGGAACTTGAGCAGTCAAAACCTTATCTTGACTCCCTTGACAGGCAGCGCAACCGCTTCAACTGGCTCTCGCCCGCCATAGGCTACACCTACTACAACACTTACAGAAACCGGGATATAAATTATTCAGGGATTGTCCGCAGGCTTGGCTTTAATACCGTACAGGCCTACAACCTGGCGCCGTCTTTTTACTTTACCAAAAGAAACCCTTCCAAAAACACTTACTATACTATAGGCACTGACCTTAATTATGGCTTTGCCGAGCAGCGTTTCCGTGCCACGGGTACGGTATCTAAAAAGTTTAACAACTTTACAAACCTTACCTTAACACTCAGCGGGGGCAGCAGCATTGAACAGTTTAACCCCGAAAGGCCCATTAACAGGATTGTAAATACCATCAGCACACTGTTCTTCAGGGATAACTATATGAAGCTTTATGATAACAATTTCCTGAGGTTAAGCTACCAGGAAGAAGTTATTAACGGGCTAACATTGTATGGCAATATGGAATATACAAGGCGCAGGCCATTGTTTAACAACACCAATTTTTCTACCATAAAAAATGCCCGCAAACCCTACCTGTCCAACAACCCGCTGCTGCCCTTTGATTATGATACACCTGCATTTGAAAAACATTACCTGTATAAAGTATCGGTGGCAGCAAGGATAGTATTTGACCAGCAGTATATCAAAAGGCCAGACGGAAAATATAACTTACCTGCTGACAAGTACCCTAAACTGTTCGTGAAATATGAAAAAGGATTTGCCTCAAGTATCAAAAATTATAATTTTGACCACCTGTCAGGCCGTATAACGTATGATATAACAACAGGAAATAAAGGCGAACTGGGCATCAATATAAGGGCAGGCCGTTTCTTTAATTCAGAAAATATATCATTTGTGGATTACAGGCATTTTAACGGCAACCAGACCCATATAGGAAAATCAGAACGCTACCTTAATGTATTTAATTTCCTGCCCTATTATACACACAGCACAAATGAGCAGTATGTGGAGGCCCATGCCGAGCATAATTTTAAAGGATTTATAACTAACAAGTTACCGCTGCTAAACAAGCTTAACTATAATCTTGTGGCGGGGTATCATGTACTGGGCATCCCGGAACGCAATCCCTATATGGAATTTACTATAGGTTTTGACAATGTAGGATGGGGTAAATTCAGGTTTTTAAGGATTGACTACATAAGGTCATACGAAAGCGGTTTCCTTAGCGATGGCTTGATTTTCGGGCTGACCTTCCTTGATATCCTCGAGTAACTGCCACCCACTACTTCCTGCCCCTGCCCGGCATTTTCTTCTTTGAAACGCTTCCCCTGAAATCCTGCAGCGGTTCTTTAACCAGCGCCCTCTCAATATCTTCCCAAGTGGCGCACCTTACATACTGCTGCTCGCCGTCAATCATCATGGGCAACGTAAGCGCCTCAACCGCTGACAGGTCTTCATTGAGGTAATCCTGCATGTCTTTTATGGAATAAAACCATTCCCTGTCAAACTGCACTTTGGCTATCGTTGTATCTTTTCTTAATATTGCTTCAGTAACTTTTTTCATGCCGGCATAATTTCAAATACCAAATGTAAAACATATAACAATAGCTGCTTCATAAAATAATAGTAAGCCCTTATGCAACTATTTTACCTTTATGAGCGTCTAATAAGAAGAAGCACATTAACCTAAACAGAACAACTATGTATAAAATTTTTACTGCTATGCTGCTTTTTGCGGCAACTCTGGCGCAGTCACAGGTAAAGGGTAAAATAACCACAACAACCGGCCAGGCCATACCTTTTGTAAATATCGGTATTGAAAACACCTACACAGGCACCACTGCCAACGAAGAGGGCCAGTACGAGCTGATACTTAAAAACACAGGTAAGTACACGCTGGTATTCCAGTCGCTTGGCTTTAAAACAAAAAAAGTGCCTGTTACTATCAATAGCTTTCCGCATACGCTTAATGTAACGCTGGAAGATGAAACTTATGAGCTTAACGAGGTGGTGATCTCTAACAGTGAAGACCCTGCTTATGGTATCATCAGGCAGGCTATAGCGCATAAAAAAGAAAATTCGGCAAGAACCGGGCGCTTTGAAGCCGATTTTTATTCTAAAGGGCTGTTCAGGGTGAAGGACCTGCCCAAGAAAATCATGGGTGTGGAAGTAGGCGACCTCGATGGCATGGTCGATTCAACCGGCACCGGGATTATTTACCTTTCGGAAACGGTTTCAAAAATAACTTTTGAGCAGCCTGATAACCTTAAGGAGCGCATAGTAGCATCAAAAGTGAGCGGCAATGACAAAGGCTTCAGCTACAATACCGCGCTGTCGACCAACTATAACTTTTACAGCAACTATGTAGAATTCAACATCAACATGGTTTCACCGCTGGCTAATAATGCCTTTAATTATTACCGCTACAAGATGGAGGGCAGTTTTTTTGATGAAAACAACAACCAAATCAATAAAATAAAAATCATACCCAAACGTGATAAGGAACCCGTTTTTGAAGGCTATATTTATATCGTTGACGATAGCTGGGCCATCTACGCGGTTGATGTTGATATTAAAGGCTACAGGATGCAGCAGCCGATACTGGAAACGCTGAACCTGAAACAAAACTATACTTACAATACGGTTAACAGGATTTGGGCTAAAAATTCCCAGACCTTAGATTTCAGCGCAGGGGTATTTGGTATAAAGTTTACAGGGAAATTTACCCATGTATTTACCAATTATGTATTTCATGACAAATTTGAGAAGAATACCTTTGGGAGGGAAATCGTATATATTGAAAAAGACTCCAATAAAAAAGATTCCCTCTACTGGAATGCAGTGCGCCCTGTTCCGCTGACGGAGGAGGAAATTACTGACTACCTGAAAAAAGACAGCATCCAGGCATTGCGGACTTCAAAAACGTATCTTGATTCTATTGACAGGAAAAACAACAAGTTCAAAGTACTCGATATTTTGAGCGGCTATACTTATCAAAATTCTTATCGCAATACCTATTACAGGTATAAGGGGCTGACGGACTTCAGCACACTAAGTTTTAATACCGTACAGGGATGGAATTTCGGCACAGGCTTTTCGTTCTCAAAATATAACGAGGAGAAAGGCATCTATACCACATTAAGTACAGACCTGAATTATGGCTTTGCCGAAGACAGGCTCAGGGCTACAGGCGCTTTGAGACACCGCTTTAACAACCAGAATTATGCCACCCTGCAGATTGCCGGGGGAAGCACCGTGGAACAATTTAACCCGAATGACCCTATAAGCCCGCTTGTGAATACCGTGAGCACGCTGTTCTTTAAGGACAACTATATGAAGCTGTATGATAAAACCTTTGCATCGGTTTCCTATAGCCAGGAAATATCTACAGGGCTAAACATGACAGGAAGTATAGAGCATGTACGCAGGAAGCCGCTCTTTAATAATACGGATTATGTATTGATAAAAGATAATGAGCCTTACCTGTCTAACAATCCACTAAACCCGGAAGACGATACCGCACCAGCTTTTGAAAGGCATTACTTAACCAAAGCTAACATTACAGGTGTAATCCGCTTCGGGCAAAAATATATAACCAGGCCAGATGGTAAGTTAAACATAAGCAACAGCGACTATCCTGTACTTGCGTTCCAGTACGAAAAGGCATTCGCGGCAAGCGAAAAGAATTATGAATATGATTTTATCGCGGCAAGGGCTTTTTATAACACTACACTGGGCAATAAAGGCGACCTTGGTATTAATGTTAAGGCAGGCAAGTTCTTTAATGCCGAAGGTATTGCTTTTGCTGACTATAAACACTTCAACGGCAACCAGACCCACATAGGCACCAGCGAGCGGTACCTCAACGTATTTAACCTGCTGCCTTACTATACGCACAGCACCAACAACAGGTATGTTGAAGCGCACATTGAGCATGACTTTAAAGGCTATATTATGAACAAGATACCTTTACTAAACCGCCTGCAGTGGAACCTGGTTGTAGGCTACCACATGCTTTCCACACCTGATTTTAAGCCTTACCAAGAGTTTACTGCCGGTTTTAGTAACATTGGTTTAGGCAAATTCAGGATGCTCAGGGTGGACTATGTGCGCGCTTACCAGGGCGGTTATAGTACGGATGGAGTGGTATTCGGGCTGAAGTTCCTTAATATTATTGAGTAATGCGTCTGCATTAACTTTTTGTTAAGCAATGGCCTTAAAGTATTTCTAAATGTGTCTTGCGCCAGTTCCCAGTGCCAAATTTTTGCATAAATTTACTATGGTAACCTAAACGCAGTGGCTATGAAAAAAATACTGATTATGCTTCTGTCCGCTATAACGGCATTGGCACAAAATGATTTTAAAGTGGCGGGGCAGGAAATATCCTGGGAAAAATCATTCCCCGCTGATGACACCAATATTGTAGCGCTGCTGGAAAAACAGCCTGGTCTAAAAGTGGTTTCATTCACGGATAATGTGTATAAGGGGCATGGCAGCCTGACCAAGAATAACTGTGAATCAGGCAGTGGACTGATGAGGAATAACTGCAATTTTAATTTCCTGATCATGGTAAACCCGGATTCGTACGTGGTAAAAGTAACAAACCTGCAGGTGCTGGAAAAGTTTGGCCCAATGAAAGCAAAAACGGTTGCCAGCCCCTGTGAAAAATATTTTCTGGGTAAAGAAGGCCTTAAAAAAGATGAGAAAACTATTGCTGATTTAAACTGCCTGGATAATTATCTTACTGATATTTTTGCTATAGGCAGCACGGGCAATACCCGGTAACGCTTTTCTTTGTAATCCTCAATATACTACCGGCATATTAAGGTACGCCGGATATTACTTTTATTTCATATCCTAAAAAAATTATACACTGAGTATATTTTATAATGTAAAGGCTTGATAAAAGCATAATGTGATATTTATCGGGGAATTAATGTTTTGCAAATAAGCCTACATAATTATTCTGCTATCTTTGCAACAAAATATAGCCATGGAACTTTTCATATACATTTTTGCAGCGTTGTTTTCTGTAATCAATCCGCTTGGCGCCATACCCGTTTTTGTAGGGCTTACCCAGGATGACAGCACTTCCGAAAGGCAACGCATCTCTTTTTGGACAGCAGTGAATGTATTCATCATAATGCTTATCTCGTTTTTTGTAGGGCAATATGTACTGGCCTTTTTTGGCATAAGCATTGACGCGCTCCGCATAGCCGGAGGCTTTATTATCGTGAACTCCGGCTTTGCGCTCCTTAACCGGAAATTCAGCAAGGGCCGGGGCGTTAACAAAGAAGTGGAAAATGACGCGCAGAACCGTAATGATATCGCCCTCACGCCACTGGCGATACCTATGCTTGCCGGGCCGGGTTCCATATCGCTGCTTATTGCCATGTACCAGGATTATAAACTTATAGAGCAGCAAATTATAGCCTGCCTTGCCATGGCGGCTGTGGCGGCTGTTATTTTTATTATTATGCGCAGCGCACATTACCTGTCGCGGATATTGGGTGCATCTGGCATTGTGGCCATATCAAGGATTATTGGTTTTATAGTAATTGCCATCGGCGTGCAATACATAGCAAGTTCGGTGGTAAACATTATTGAATCTATAGATTTCTGATATAAAAAAAGCTGCCCTACCAAGGCAGCTTAACAAACAAACTATATATAACCAAACAACCCATGGCGTGGTGCTGATTACGCATCAATGCCAAAAGTTACTGCAAATATAGCAATAGCCTATTAATTTAATAGATTAATGCTCCGCTTTTTTTTTAAAGCCTCGCAAGATCGGCTAAAGATTTACCTTCAAGTAGTGTAAGTGTATTATCACGGACCTGTGCCATAAAGTAATTAAGCTCGCATTGCTGCTCATCTCGGCAGTCATCACACTTTTTATAGAAGTTAAGGCTTACGCACGGAAGAAGTGCGATTGGCCCTTCGAGGATACGTATAAGGGACGCTACAGTAACAGCATTAGGCTCTTTTGCAAGGTAATAGCCGCCTCCTTTCCCTTTTTTTGAGCCCAGCACCCCAAATTTTTTAAGATCAAGTAATATAGTTTCAAGGAATTTTTTGGGAATATTTTCATTAGCGGAAATATCAGAAATCAGCACTGGCACAGCCCTTTGCTGTTTGGCTATGTAAATCAGCGCCTTTAAACCATATTTAGTTTTTTTAGAAAGCATTACTGTTTTTTTAATAAAAACACTTCCGCCATCATGCATCGTGCGCTTCCGCCGCCACATGCTTCAATAGTATCAAGGTTTGCGCTTAGTATTGCAACATGTTTTTCGATTTTTGCCACCTGTTCCTTTGTAAGCACTTTATGCGCTGATTCGCTCATTACAAGGTAGCTCTTATTATCTCCTCCGTTAACCTGCAGCATGTTTCCGGCAAAATGGTTTAGCTGCTCCTCGGTCAGCAGTATAATTTCCTTACCGTCTTCTTTAAGGCTATCCAGCACCATTTTTCGCTCTTTTTTATCATCAATGCAATCCGCACACAGTACGGCAAAAGTATCGCCAACGCACATCATCACGTTGGTGTGGTAAATAGGCTTACGCCCGCCGTTCACTGTCTGGAAAGCTTCAAAGATGATAGGCGTCATCTCAAAATCTTCACAATACTCAATAACGAGTTCTTCATCTGCGCGGGGAGACAATGCGCAGTAGGCTTTATGGTTCTGCCTGTCAAGCACAAGGCTGCCCGTGCCTTCCAGGAATATACCATCCTCTTCAGCCGAGGTATAATCAACAATATTTTCAATAACGAAACCTTTGTCTTCCAGCAGGTCAAGTATATCTTCCCGGCGTTCCATGCGGCGGTTTTCGGCAAACATAGGATATAGCGCTACATCCCCGTTCTCGTGGAATGATATCCAGTTATTGGGAAATATGGAGTCAGGTGTGTCAGGGTCGGGCGTACTCTCAACCACAATAACATTCACCCCTACACTCCTCAATTTTTCAACAAAAGCGTCAAACTCCTGCTGGGCCCTGGCATTAACTGTTTCGGGCAGCAGGTTGTCAAGCACCTTCTGGTAATAATTATTTATAGCGGTTTGCTCATTCATCCTGAAGGCAACCGGGCGCACCATCAATATAGTATCCGTAATCTGTCTCATTCTTTTTAAATTTTAATCCCTTATCAGGGGTAATGTTGAGCAGCGCAGCAGGCCCTCCTGTTTTGATATTTCAGCATACGGCACTTCTTCAACGGTAAAGCCATTGTCAAGCAGCCATGTTTTAAGCCTTCCGAAATTTTTTTCAATCACTACAATATCCTGGCCAATAGAAAAAAAGTTAGATGTCATGTGGTACATCTCCTCCCTCTCTATATGAAAAAGGTTATCGTGCCCGAAAAGGTCCACAAGGTACATATAATCCGATTCATCGCGGAAACCGCCCCTGTATATTACCCCTTTGTCCTTCCCTACCGGCTGGAAACAACAATCAAGGTGGAGGGCATTGTCCCTGGGCTCAATCCTGGATTTAACAAGGTCAAACTCCCTTACCTTTTTATGTGGGAACATTTCTTTTATAAACTGTACACCTTCCATATTGGTGCGGGCCGTAATGTAGTCTTTGTAGTCACGCCCTTTATAAGTGCCAATGAATATATGATCATCCCAAAGGATTACATCACCGCCTTCTATATGCACTTCTTGAGGAGGACGCACCACTTTGGCCGGATCCATTTTATCAATTACATATTGTATTGCCTCAAGCTCTCGTTCCCTGTCGGGCAGGATATTTGCTTTTATAAAAACATCATCAATAACAAAGCCAATATCACGGCTGAAAATCTGGTTATAATTTTCAATGATTTCGGGCTGGTATACCTCAACACCATATTTCTTAAACACGTTGTGTAGCGCCTCAATTTCTTTCGTCATATCCTCTTCTTTAGGATAGGTACCTGCTTTTATATGTTCTAATGATTTAGGGTCATAGGCTTCGTGTTCTTCGGGTGTGGGGCCATTGCTTTCGGCAGTACCCAGTATGACGGCCCTGAGCCTTGATGTTTCGTTCTTAACGTTTAATTGCAACATGCTTTTCTGGCTTTTGGCAAATATAGAAAATGCCCCTGAAATTATACAGTTTTATTACAGGATTAGTTTTACAAGTACCGATATGCTAAAAAACAGCTTGCCTGAAACGAATAAATTATAATAATCTCAATACAAGTAAAGAAAAATCCCGGCTCCAGGCCGGGATTCGATTATTAAAAAGCGATATATTATCGTTCATTCATGGCTTTAAAAGGCCTTAAGGGGGCGCCAGTATAAATTTGCCTTGGCCTGCCTATCGGCTCTTTATTAATACGCATTTCTTTCCATTGTGCAATCCAGCCCGGTAAGCGGCCGATAGCGAACAATACGGTAAACATTTCGGTTGGTATGCCCAGTGCCCTGTAAATGATACCGGAATAGAAATCAACGTTAGGGTACAGGTTGCGCGACTTGAAGTACTCATCCTGAAGGGCGGCTTCCTCAAGCTGCTTGGCAATGGTTAATACCGGGTCGTCAACACCAAGGGTTGACAGTACCTCATCAGCCGCTTTCTTAATGATCTTTGCCCTTGGGTCGAAGTTTTTGTACACCCTGTGGCCAAAGCCCATAAGGCGGAACGGGTCATTCTTGTCTTTAGCTTTGGCAAGGTATTTTTCAGAGTCGCCGCCATCTTTTTGTATCTCCTCAAGCATTTCAAGCACCGCCTGGTTAGCACCACCGTGCAGTGGCCCCCAAAGTGCCGAAACACCCGCAGAAATAGAGGCAAAAAGCCCGGCATGGGATGAGCCCACCATCCTTACGGTTGATGTAGAGCAGTTTTGCTCATGGTCTGCATGCAGTATAAATAGCTTGTCCAGCGCATCAATAACTATAGGGTTAACAGTGTAAGGGCCAGTAGGAAGCTCAAACATAAGCCTCATAAAGTTTTCTACATAGCCTTTTGTATTATCGTAATAGTTGAGCGGGTAGCCCATGTTTTTCCTGTACGTCCAAGTAGCAATAACCAGGAACTTACCCATAGTTTTGCAGATGGCCTCATACATCTCCTTATCGTTAGTAACGTTTACTGATTTTGGGTTAAAAGCAGTTAACGCGCTGGTAAGTGATGACAACACGCCCATAGGGTGCGCATTTTTAGGAAACCCGTCAATGATGTTTTTCATCTCTTCATTAACAAGGGTATATTTCCTGATATCGTTTTCAAATCTCTCCAGCTCGGCAGCCGTGGGCAGCTCCCCGAATATTAGCAGGTAAGACACTTCAAGGAAGCTTGACTTTTCGGCCAGGTCCTCAATGGCATAGCCACGGTAGCGCAGGATACCCTCCTCACCATCAAGGAAGGTGATTTCACTTTTGCAGGAACCTGAATTTTTATATCCGGGGTCCATGGTTATCGCGCCGGTTTCACTGCGTAGTTTATCTATATCAATGGCAACTTCATTTTCGGTACCCACCAACACGGGGAACTCATATTTTTTGCCATTAATCTCTAATATTGCAACATCTGACATGATTGTAAAGTAAGATTAATATTAATTCCTGCGAATTTAATAAATTACAATTTATTTATAAAGAAAAATTATTTAATAAAGCTAAAAAAATTTATAAAAAAACAAAAGTCAGCACCATGATGTACTGACTTTTGATAATTATTTAAAGTTGTAGTTACAATAATTATCTTATGCTGCTTACAAACTATTTTATCTAGTCCTTGTATTACTTTTCAGGAATTTTATGAACGCCATGTATAGTTTTGACTCCTAATAAAGTACTACTATTAGTATAGCTACATTTATTAGTAAAGGGATTAGCGTAATAAACAATTCAAAGCCATGTATTAGTCATTAGGCAAGTTTCTTTTTTTTATATAATTTCTTATAAGAACGACAACAACTACTTCGTGTTGTTGATAGCAAAAAGTAAAAAACAAATTAACTATTAAGCAATAGCGTCCTAAACAATAAAAAAAAGAATGGTTAGTTTTTAA
>NZ_NOXV01000286.1 GCF_002251835.1 Flavobacterium cyanobacteriorum | reverse complement strand
GGAAACTCCAGCAGATTTATGTGTTGCACTTATGAATTGAACTTAGACTATATTAAAATTCAAATTTATGAGATTGAAATAGTTAATGTTTCATTATTAGATAATTTTACATCTTCATATTCTTGATTCTTATTTTGCTTAAGCTTTTCTATAGCTTTTTCAAGCTCTAATTTATCATGTGGATTTTCAAGTATTTCCTCAATATTTCTTCCAGGCAGAGAATTTTCAAAATCAAGATTATGATAAACTCTACTAACTGTCAAATCAATTAAGCCAGAAATCTTAGACAAATATCTTACAACAGTTTTCATAATAAGTGAATCAGTGAAATATTTTAGATTAAAAATACAAAATTTTTTCCAATATATAAATATAATTATAATTATTTACTCCACTGTAACCGACTTCGCCAGGTTCCTTGGTTGGTCCACGTTACAGCCGCGCATTACGGCAATGTGGTAGCTAAGCAACTGTAGCGGGATGGTAGTAATAAGCGGCGAAAGCGCATCGGTTGTTTCCGGTATTTCAATAACGTGGTCGGCCAGCTCTTTTACCTGTACATCGCCTCTGGTTACTATGGCGATAATTTTTCCGCTGCGTGATTTTATTTCCTGTATGTTGCTCACTATCTTATCATAATGCTCCTGCCTTGGCGCAATGATCACTACCGGCATTTGCTCATCAATAAGGGCAATAGGCCCGTGCTTCATTTCGGCAGCAGGGTAGCCTTCGGCGTGTATGTATGATATCTCTTTCAGTTTAAGGGCGCCTTCCAGGGCTACAGGGAAGTTATAGCCACGGCCCAGGTAAAGGCAGTTGGGCGCATCTTTGTATATATCGGCAATAGCTTTGGCAACGTCATTGGTTTCAAGGGCCTCGCTTACTTTTTCCGGTATAAGCTCAAGCTCCTGCAGGTAGCGGTGGAACATAGAGTTGCTCAGTGTCCCCTTGGCCTGCGCCAGGCGAAGCGCTATCAGGGTAAGCACCGTGATTTGTGTAGTAAATGCCTTGGTAGAGGCCACACCGATTTCTGGCCCGGCATGCGTATAGGCGCCGGCATGTGTTTCACGCGAAATGGAAGAACCAACCACATTACATACGCCGAAAACAAAGGCACCATGCTCCTTGGCGAGCTTAATGGCTGCAAGCGTATCGGCCGTTTCACCCGATTGCGATATGGCAATAACCACATCATTTTCATTGATTATGGGGTTCCTGTAGCGGAACTCTGAAGCATATTCCACTTCAACCGGTATACGTGCAAATTCTTCAAAAATGTATTCAGCTACCAGCCCTGCATGCCATGAGGTACCACAGGCAATGATCAGTATCCTCGGCGCGTTGAGGAACTTTTGCAGGTTATCTTCAATACCCGCCATTTTTATAAGGCCTTCATTGGCATGAAGCCTTCCTCGGTACGTATCGGTTATAACGTTAGGCTGCTCATATATTTCCTTAAGCATAAAATGGTCATAGCCGCCTTTTTCAATCTGCTCAAGGTTAATTTGCAGTTCCTGTATGTAAGGGTCAACCAGTGAGTCGTCTTTTATCTTGCGTATCTTCATCGGTTTGCCAAGGCTTATTATAGCCATTTCCTCATCTTCCAGATATATGGCATTAGATGTATACTCTATAAAAGGGGAAGCGTCAGAAGCTACAAAAAATTCGTCTTTACCTACACCTATAGCCAGCGGGCTGCCCAGCCGTGCGCATACTATTTCATCTGGTTTTTCCTTGTCAAAAACAGCTATGGCATAGGCGCCAACTACCTGGTTAAGGGCTACCTGAACTGCTTTGCCTATTTTCAGGTTGTCTTTTTTCTTTACATCTTCTATGAGGTTTGCCAGCACTTCAGTATCTGTATCCGATTGGAAAGTGTATCCTCTTTTCTTAAGTTCTTTTTTTAGCGGCTCATAATTTTCGATGATGCCGTTGTGCACAATGGCTATGTTGCCGGAGTTAGAAAAGTGCGGGTGAGAGTTAACATCGTTTGGTACTCCGTGGGTAGCCCAGCGTGTATGGCCAATGCCTATGCTGCCGCCGGTGCTGATTTCTTTTGCCGCCTTTTCTTCAAGGTCAGATACCTTTCCTTTAGTTTTGGCGAGTTTAAGGCCTGTGCCGTCATACAGCACAACGCCCGCACTATCGTACCCTCTGTACTCAAGCCTTTTAAGGCCTTTTATTATAACAGGATATGCTTCCCTGTTACCGATATAACCTACAATTCCACACATAATTAGTTATCAATTGGGTTTAGTATAATAAATTTCCAGCTTTAGCCTTTTGTTATAATCCGGGTCATTAGCCGGTATATTATTGCCATATAATATTGTACCCACCGGGCTAAACACTGAAGGCAATGGCACGTCTTTTACAGGTAAACTGTAAATGTTACCATTGTTATCTAAGGCTGTTTCTGTAAAAGGATTCCGCAGCGTTGCCAGCCCCGTAAGGTTGATGTTTTCTGTTACTACAAGGCCAAGCATTATATTGGTAGAATCTTTATTGACAAGATTGTTGATATGATTTGTAAGCCGTATCCTGTAGCCCCTTCCTGTGCTGTTGCTGCCGCGAATCCCGCCATGAATAATTTTATTAAGTTTCGGACTCGATGAATTGGAGCTGTTATCAATATAGTAATCATATACAGGGCGCCTGTTATTAAGGTCATAAAGATAAACCCTCAAGGGCTGTTCAGCCAGGTTTTGTGACGGATTCGTGTTCTTGATATAAAAGGTAAGGTTGGCTTCGTTAATGAGTACTTTTGGGGAACTGCTAACACCCTGTGGCAAATTGGCCAGCAGGTCTTCCCGGTTAATCTTTATTATAGCCATAGATCCAGCCCCGCCTTTAAGGTATAATTCGCTGTCGCCTGCGTTAGGGTTAGATACGGTTACGGCATTTTCAAATGAAGGGGTATAGGTATTGTCAAAAAAGTTGATGGTATTACCTTTAAGATTAATAGTCAGGGTTTTTTCCACTCTTTCAATCGGGGTAACCACATTTCCGTTAAAATCAAGTTTATCATCTGTATAGCGGATTACAATGCGGCCGTCACCAAACCGCATCATTGCCATGACGTTTTGCGAGCCTATTTGCTCCACTTTAAAATAAAGCCCCCGGAAATAATTTTTAAAAACATTGTTATTGAGCAAGTTACCTCCCTGTGGCTGGTTCAGTATTTTATTTTGAAAAAAATCCTTGTTCAGTGTCAGGTACATGCCCGGGGTAAGGCGTTCTGCCACTTCGCCGTCAGCAAGGCGCTCAATTTCAGTTGCGCTAAAAGCGAAAAGGTCGTTTTGCCCTGACAGAGGGCTGTCGTTAAGCCTGGGCGAAGTTGTTGATAAGGCATCTACAAGATCCCTGTCATTTGAATAATAGGTTTCCAGGTTGCCACTGCCCGCATTGGTTGTCCTTAAAAAGAACTTATTTTCATATACACTGAGCTTTATTCTTGAGCTAAGATTACCATAGATAGAGTCGAGTGAGTAGGTGCTGACGCCGGTACTGGAGTTCGTGCTTTCTCTTGTACTGAAATAAGGCACATAAAGCTGTACGCTTTCAACAACCGGGTTTGAGAATTTCGGGTTTTCTGAAGCCAGTTCCAGCTGGGTAACAAAGCTGGCAATGGTTTTACCGTAATTAAAAGAAGAAGGCTCATATACACCCAGCATATTCATGGGCATATTGTTCGCCTGTACAGCACCTGTAGGCCTGTCATAAGCAACTACTTCCGAAATGAACTGCTGGATGTTGTTATGATGTATATCATCATCAATAATATCAGAGCCAAGTTCATTAAAGTTGCTGTCGCACGAAGCCAGGGTAATGAACGTGAAGAATATAAAAATTCGTTTTATTAAAATCTTAGTCATAGTTATTTTTTAAGGAGTTCTCTATAAAACCTGATTTTTATAGAAATTAGTATACGCCTCGGCAAATTTATCTTTAGGGACATAGTGCAATACTGGTTTCCCTGATGCATTGATGAATTCCTTGAGAGTAGGGGAAAGGTTTTCGGAAGCTATTATAACAGCATCAGAGTGTGCTATTGAGGCTTTCATGATATTATCATAATCAGGCTCTGCAAGGTTCTTGACACCCTCTTCAGGAATATTGTCAAAGAGGACCTTACCAAGCATTTCAGGATGGAGCTTGCCGTCAAACCCTTGTGTGTATACAGATGTTACAATTTTAGTGTCGGCAAATAATGCTTCATTTTTATAATAATGCTTCATATAAACCGGCAGGAGCGCCGCGAGCCAGCCATGTACATGTATAATATCGGGTACCCAGTTAAGTTTTTTTACGGTTTCTACCACCCCTTTGGCAAAAAATATAGCCCTTTCATCATTGTCAGGGTACAATACGCCGTCTTCATCCGTAAAGGTGGCTTTCCGCTTAAAGTATTCGTCGTTATCAATAAAATAGACCTGTATGCGTTCTTTAGGGATAGATGCTACTTTTATAATTAGCGGCATGTCCATATCGTTAACAACCAAATTCATCCCGGATAAGCGGATAACCTCATGCAGCTGGTGCCTCCTTTCATTAATGTTGCCATACCTTGGCATGAAAATCCTTATTTGCCCGCCCTGGTCATTAATCATTTTAGGCACATCGTAAGACATCAAAGAAACTTCATTTTCAGCCAAGTAGGGAACTACTTCAGATGATACATATAATATCCTCTTATCCTCCATCTTCAAAATTTAATTTTATTTTCGTTTATAAAAACATGCAAAATTAAACAATTTTGTGCATTTCATAACTATTACATTAATTTTGCCCCGAATTTTAACCCCTATTTGATGCTCATTTTCAATGACAAAGCCGGCCTGGGCAACTATTTAGCCGCGCACTCGGGCAGTAACTCCGCCATAGGCTTTGTGCCCACAATGGGCGCTTTGCATGAGGGGCACCTGTCGCTGTTGCGGCAATCTGTTGCCGATAATACCGTAACCGTAATAAGTATTTTTGTTAATCCTACACAGTTTAACAATCCTGATGACCTTGAAAAATACCCCCGCACCCTTGATTCCGACGTAAAAAAAATCGGTACCGTAAGTGAGGCAATCATTGTATTTGCACCTTCGGTAGATGAAATGTATGACGGCAACACACAATCTGCGCATTTTTCTTTTGACGGGCTTGAGGAACAGATGGAGGGGGCACACCGCCCGGGGCATTTTGACGGTGTAGGAACCATTGTAAAAAAATTATTTGATATTGTGAAGCCAGACAGGGCATACTTTGGCGAGAAAGACTTCCAGCAATTGCAGGTCGTGCGCAAAATGGCTGAGAAAGCCAGCCTGCCGGTACAGATCATCGGTTGCCCTATATTACGGGAACCCAGCGGCCTGGCTATGAGCTCACGCAATGAGAGGCTTAGCGGGGAAGACAGGGAAAAAGCCGCTTTTATATACAAAACGCTCACAGAGACCAGGGAACTGTTTGAGTTTCATGATATCGCCCAGATAAAGAAGTATGTTGCTAATGCTTTCGGGCAGTATCCGGAATTTGTGCTGGAATATTTTGAAATTGCAGATGAGGCCACGCTGAAGCCTGCCACAGTAAAGTTGGATAAAAAATACAGGGCTTTTATTGCGGTGACCATAAGCAACATTAGGTTGATAGACAATATTCCGTTAAATTGATTACCTTTGCACCATGCAAATTCAAGTTGTAAAATCCAAGCTTCACCGTGTTACGGTGACGGGAGCCGATTTAAACTATATTGGCAGTATTACCATTGATGAGGCTCTTATGGAAGCCGCCAATATTATTGAAGGGGAAAAAGTTTCTATAGTGAACATCAATAACGGTGAACGCCTTGAGACTTATGTGATTAAAGGAAACAGGAACAGCGGCGAAATCACGCTGAACGGCCCTGCGGCCAGGAAAGTGCAAAAAGGTGATATTATCATCATAATATCTTATGGCATACTGGATTTTGAAGAAGCAAAATCTTTTAAGCCCATGCTTGTATTCCCTAACGAAAAAGACAATTCATTAACGTAAGGTGAAGAATCAGTTTACAAAGATTTTAAGTATCATACTCCCGCTGTTGCTGGGATTTTTTTTAATTATATATACCTATAACAAGTTTACGCCGCAACAGCTGGCAGAATTAAAATCGCACTTTAAAAATGCTGATTATACCTACATATTCATTTCACTTGGTATAGCCCTTACAGGCTATGTGTCCCGGGCTTACCGCTGGCGCTACACGTTGGGGCATATGGGATACCATTCCCCCTTTGCCACTAATTTCTTCGCGGTTTGTATTGCCTATTTCATGAATATGACCATTCCCCGCTCCGGAGAGGTCAGCCGGGCACTGCTGCTCAAAAAATACAGTAATGTACCTTTTGATAAAGCCCTTGGCACTATAATATCAGAAAGGATAGTTGACCTGATATTGCTGGTCCTGGTGCTTGCAGGAACCATAATACTTCAGTTCAGTGTTTTGAAAGATTATCTTATAAAGAACATCCCTTTCGAGAAGCTGGTGTTTTATAGCGCTGTTGCCGTAATATTTTTTATTGCCTCGATACTGTTCTTCATGTATTCAAAGATTCGTTGGGTACAGAAGCTTAAAATTAAGGTTTCAGGCCTTACCGAAGGCGCCCTTAGCGTGTTTAAAATGCGCAACAAATGGCCTTTCCTGCTACACAGCATTTACATTTGGGTTTCTTATGTGCTTATGTTTTATGTAACCATTTATGCGCTGCCGCAGACCTCTGATATAAGCTTTGGGGTTATTTCTACCGCGTTTGTAATAGGCAGCCTGGCCATAACTTTTACCAACAGCGGCTTTGGCATTTATCCTTATGCTATTGCATCGGTTTTGGCACTATATGGTATTTCTGCTACCGTGGGCACTGCTTTTGGCTGGATTGTATGGGCTTCGCAAATAGGATTAATAATTTTGCTGGGCAGCCTTTCATTTTTATTGCTGCCTTTACTGCACAAAAACAAATAATTATTATATTGCCCCCCTATTTCCCTCCCCAATACCGTAAAGTAATGAAAAACAATTTAGTACTGCTGATTTTGCTTGTCTTTTCTGCAGTTTTTGCTCAAAAGAAAAAGCGTGAAGAATTTTATTCTTCCATACTTGGTGAAACGCGTAATATAACCATCATTACGCCTCCCTATTATAAAGATACGGGTGAAAAAAAATACCCGCTGGTGATTGTGCTGGACGGCGAGTACCTTCTGGAACCTTTTAACGGAATATTTGCCTACACCGCTTACTGGGATGAACTCCCTGAAGTAATATTAGTAGGTATAAACCAGAATAAGGACAACATGCGTGAAAGCGTTACGGAATATGAAGAGCAAACAGGGCTGCCCTATGGAAAAGGTGCCCAGTTTTTCGAATTTATAACGCAGGAACTGGTTCCCTATATTGAAGAAGGCTACAGTGTAGGGCCCATGAAGGTTATCGCAGGGCATAATATCACGGCAGGATTTATCAATGCTTTCCTGCTCAAGGAAAAACCTTTTTTTAACGGGTATATAAATCTAAGCCCAGATTTCCAGCCCAATATGGAGGATTTTGTACCGGCCGCGCTTCAATCCTTAAAAACACCCATTTATTATTATGTGGCGGTAGCTGATGGCGATGCGGAAGATATACGAAATAAAGCTAAAATATTTAATACTAACATGGCCGCGGCATCCAATCCGGAAGTTAAATACCGTTTTGATGAGTTTAAATCCACCACTCATTACGCACTTGCAGCCTGTGCCATACCGGCCGCTATATACCATGTCTTTTCTTTTTACCAGCCTATCTCATCCCAGGAATTCGAAAAAATAGCATCGCTGCCCTCTGGCCAGGCTAAGTACCTTAAAGATAAGTATGAAGCAATGAAAAAAATTTTGGGATATGATGTAACAATAAGGCTGAATGACTTTAAGGCTGTTGAGGTTGCAATACTAAAAAAAGGAAATTTTGAAGAGCTAAAGGAGCTGTCTTCACTTGCCAAAAAGAATTATCCCAAAACCATATTCGGGGAATACTATACCGGGCTGTTTTATGAAAAAACCGGGGATAAAAAAAAAGCATTGAAAACGTATGCCAACAGTTATTCTTTAAACAGCATTGCGGAATATACTAAAGATTTTATGATACAAAAAGCGGAATCCGTACAAAGCACGGAAGGAAATTAATGGCCAAAATAAAAACTTCTTTTTTTTGCCAGAATTGTGGCACGCAATACCCCAAATGGCAGGGCCAGTGCAATGCCTGCCGGGAATGGAATACTATTGTCGAAGAAGTAGTACAGAAAGAAGAGAAACAGGCATGGAGGCCATCAGCGCCCGAACACAAAAGGGCAGCGAGGCCACTTCGTATTAATGAAATAGATTCGGCTGCCGAGGTACGGATGGATACCACAGATAGTGAACTTAACCGGGTACTTGGCGGGGGGCTGGTGCCAGGATCCCTTACATTGCTTGGCGGTGAACCAGGTATAGGTAAAAGTACGCTACTGCTGCAGATATCACTTAAGCTGCCTTACCGCACATTATACGTTTCGGGAGAGGAAAGCCAGAAACAGATAAAAATGCGGGGCGAAAGGATCATTGAAAACGCCGAAAACTGCTATATACTTACTGAAACTAAAACACAAAATATTTTTAAGCAGATAGAGGCAATAGGGCCGGAAGTCGTAATAATTGATTCTATCCAGACACTCCATTCCGATTATATTGAATCATCGGCAGGAAGTATTTCACAAATAAGGGAAACCACAGCCGAACTTATAAAATTTGCCAAAGAAACCAATGTACCTGTAATCCTTATAGGGCACATTACCAAAGATGGAAGTATAGCCGGCCCTAAGATACTGGAACACATGGTCGATACCGTACTGCAGTTTGAGGGCGACCGCAACCACGTGTACCGCATACTCCGTTCGCTCAAAAACCGGTTTGGATCTACGGCAGAACTCGGCATATACGAAATGCAGGGCAGCGGGCTCCGGGAAGTGGCCAACCCATCGGAAATACTTATTTCACATAAAGAAGAAGAACTTAGTGGCACGGCAATAGCCACCACACTCGAAGGGATGCGCCCACTGCTCGTAGAAATACAGGCGCTCGTAAGCACCGCAGTATATGGCACGCCACAGCGCAGCACCACCGGCTACAATGCAAAACGCCTGAACATGATACTTGCGGTGCTGGAAAAACGCGCCGGTTTCCGCCTGGGGGCTAAAGACGTTTTCCTAAATATAACGGGCGGAATAAATGTTGATGACCCGGCCATAGACCTGGCTGTTGTGGCAGCAATATTATCCTCTAATGAGGACATCCCGGTAAATAAAGATTTTTGCTTTGCCGGCGAAATCGGCCTTTCCGGTGAAATACGCCCTGTTAACCGGGTGGAGCAACGCATACTGGAGGCAGAAAAACTCGGATTTTCTGCTATTTTTGTATCAAAATACAACAAAATCCCGTTAAGAAAAACAGGGATAGAGGTGAAACTGGTGGCGAAAATTGAAGATGTGGCTGCCCACCTGTTTGGCTAACAAAAATGTTTACATGCGAAAAATCAATAAAAAAAAGCTTGCAGTCAATCTGCTAAAGGTTGTTGCAGTTGTTATAATACTTGGCATCCTATCTTTTTTTGCGTTCCGGAACATGGTTCTTGATAAGGCTATTTCCAAAATCAGCAAAAAAATGGAAACTGGCTATAACAGTACGTTCTTGGTAAAGGCAGCAAAGTTTGAAGGCCTGTCACACATAACCATGGAAGGCATAACCATCCGCCCCAGGGGCGCGGCAACCCTGCTCCAGGTTGAGAGGATAAAAACATCTGTAAACTTACTGAAACTCTTTACAGGGAATATACAGCTCGGTACCCTTGAAATGAAAAATGGTTATGTACAGCTTGTAAAAGACAGTACCGGCAGCAATTATGAAAGGTTTCTTAAACGGGGAAAAAAAACTGAAGAAGATGATAACAACAAGGAAGCCAATTATGCGGAACGTGCCTACAGCATACTCACTAAAGCGTTAAACCTGGTCCCTACCGATATGTCCCTGGAAAACCTTACCCTGAAAATGGATTATATGGGTAAGAAGGTGAGCCTGAATATGGACCATATGCGCCTTGCGGATAAGCAACTGGAGTCAGAAATTGTGGTGACGTCCAATAACCTTAAACAGACATGGATGGTAAAAGGCTTCGCTGACCCGCGCAACAAAAAGGCCAACCTCAAATTTTTTAATACCGATACCAGCCGCATACAATTGCCTTACCTTGATGAACGGTACGGCCTCAAAGCAGCTTTCGACTCTATACAGTTAAACGTAACCAACCTTGACATGAGCGGCGGCGAGATGCGCCTCGACGGGTTTGCCTCCATAACCAATTTTATGGTTAACCACCCTAAAATCGCCAAAAAAGATGTAATCATAGACAAAGCGCGTTTTGATTACCGATTCCTTTTCGGGGAAGACTTTATTGCGCTTGACAGTACATCTACAGCACAGCTGAATAAAATTAAGGTAAAGCCGTTACTCAAATACAGTGTGGAAAAAGATACGGTGTACCAGCTTAAAGCGGATATACCTAAAATGAAGGCACAGGATTTTATTACGTCATTGCCCAAAGGGCTTTTCTCTAATTTTGAAGGTATGGAGGCTGAAGGGACATTCAGCTATGGACTAAACTTTATTTATAACAAAAACAAGCCGAGGGAGATTGTTTTCGACAGCAATCTCAAGAAGGAGGGGCTGGCCATAATCAAATATGGTGCGGCAGACCTCAACAGGCTTAACGGCGCCTTCACCTATCGTGCCATAGAAAACGGCGTGCAGCAGCGCCCGGTATTCGTCGGGTTCAGCAACCCGTTTTATACACCGCTTAATGAAATTTCGCCATACCTCCGTAAAGCATTGCTTACCAGCGAAGACCCTTCATTTTTCCGCCATCGGGGATTTATTACAGAAGCGTTCAGGCAATCTATCATCAAGAATATAAAAACACGGAAATTTGCCCGTGGCGCCAGTACCATAAGCATGCAGCTGGTAAAGAACGTGTTCCTCACCCGCGAAAAGACACTCTCCCGAAAACTTGAAGAGATACTGCTGGTTTATATTCTTGAAAACAACCGCATAGTAAGCAAGGAGCGTATGCTGGAAGTATATTTTAATATCATTGAATGGGGGCCTAATGTATATGGCGTTGGCGAAGCTGCCCGGTACTATTTCCAGAAACACCCGGGTGAGCTTTCGCTTGATGAAAGTATTTACCTGGCCAGCATAGTACCACGCCCTAAGGCTTTCATGTGGAAATTTGACAGTCAGGGCAACCTTAAAAGCTATGCCGAACGCCATAATGATTATATAAAAAAACTGATGCTCCGCCGCGGATTGCTCATACCTGAAGACACCATAGCGCAAAATGGGCTTATAAACATTACCGGCCCGGCCCGCTCAAGGCTTAATATAAAAGCAGAGGAAGTGCCTGTAGAAAACGACTCAGTTGATTTTGACGAGTTTGATTTTTAAACCTTTTCGCCTTTTCCCGCTGTAAACTCCATAATATCCCCGGGCTGGCATTCCAGTTCCCGGCAAATGGCTTCAAGGGTACTGAAGCGTATGGCTTTGGCTTTTCCTGTTTTCAGGATTGACAGGTTGGCCGTGGTTATGCCTATCTTCTCTGCAAGTTCATTGCTGCGCATTTTGCGCCGTGCCAGCATTACATCAAGGTTTATTAGTATAGGCATGGATCAGATGGTGAGTTCGTTTTCTTCTTTCATCTTTTTTGCCATGAGGAATACCTCACTAAGTACCGTAAAAAAAAGCCCAATGGCTAAGTGAAAGATGGGTATCGCAAAACCATCTGCATCCGTATTGGTTTTTACCCTGTTGTCAGCCGGCAGGTAGCAGAAGAAAAGAGGGACAATCCATAAAAGTCCCGAAATAAGGAAACTTTTTCCTGTCCTGCCTAGATAAAAGATTACTTTCTGGTCAAAAAAAATCCTCTTGCTGAAGAGTGCTAATGTCTTTTTCAGCAGGTATAAACCGTAAGTAAAAGCACAATGCGCTGCATAGATAACCGCCGACAAGAACACTATTTCCATCTTATCAGCATTAAGCAGGTAACCGTTAAAATTAAACGGGACTTTTGTGGGGAAAATAAGCACAATAAGGATTAGCGGCAGCCCAACTATAACCCCAAGCATGGAAAAGAAAAACAGGATTCCGATAATAGACCGTAAAAGCGATAATCGTTGCATAGTATATTTGAAAAACAAACGCAAATATAATTTATATATAGATAAACACTATTTTTTACTTGTTTTACAATATTTAATAACTATTTCTATAAGCTTTGTGCTGTTACTATTATTTGTATTGAGTTTATAAAAAAGTGTATATTTATACATCATTAACCAAACAAATAAACCTACGAAACAACTCAAAGCACTATTGGTGTTACCCTTGGCATCGTTGTTATTTGTAGCAATCTCCTGCCAGAATGACGATATGGAAGTAAACACAACGAATGAGCAATCTACAGGCTTCATTATTAAAAGCATTTCTTTCAATGAACTAAAAATTAATCGTAAAGCCATTCAAAAACTGGATGAGGCTAAACTGAAAAGAAAAGGGGCGCTGGCTGCCAGGGGCGTGTATAATGCGGAGCTGGGGGTGTTTATTGACACCAGCAATATTGTGATGATTGAAAAAGACGGCAGGCATTCCTATACGTTCCAGATTAGTAAAGAGGATACGACCAACAAATATGAAAACCTGGTATTGAACTCTAAAGAAGGCGGTGGCTATGATGCCTATATAACGGAGTATTTACTTACTCCTGAAGAAATGGACAAACTTTCCAAGGGCGGGATAATAGCATCGAAAATGCCTGATGTTATAAAAACTATTGAAAATACAGCTCGTATATCCATTAGTGGTAATGGTGCAGATTGTGTAGATATACGTTTTACAAGTGTTGGATACTGTCAAAATGCAAGTGGTCAGGTAATAAGGGATAACGGTGATTCAGGTAACGGCTGTGTAAGGAACTGGCATGTAGTACAGCATATGGTACTCGTTGTCGACTTGAAGTGTATGTCTGGTGGTGATAACGGCGGGCCATCCCCCCGGCCTGGATCCCCATCACCCGGGAGTACCGGTGGGACACCCGGTGGCGGTGGCGGCCTTATTGATATTTATAACCCTACCACCCCGCCGCCTGCCGAGAGTGGCGGCAGCAACCCCGCCCCGCAGCAGCAAGTGAGCCTCTCCCCCGTAAAAGACCACCCGGTGCTTACCACCCCGGTGTTAGTCAACAAAGCAGAAACACAACTGGTAAACAGGCTCACTGCCAGCCAGAGAAACTGGTGGAATAATACTGCTACCCAGCAGCAAAAAACAGAAATTACAGCCTATTTGTTTGATAATGGTGTAAGTACTGATGCTTTAAATGATGTTATAGCCTTTATACAAAGTAGTATTGACAGTGGGCTGAAGCTCGATTTTGATGCCTCGCAAGACTCACCTGCCAATGTAGATCTTAGCGCCGTATCCGGCAACTCACCCGAAGAGGAAAAATTCAGGGAGATATACCAAATCCTCCGCGAGCAACCGCTGTTCAAAGAATTATTTAATGATCTTTTTGACGATAACCTTACCGTAAATGTCAAATTCAGGATAGACAATATAGCTACTAACGGGCAGTGTGTCCCTAAAAACTTAAGCAACGGGCGCTACTACAATGAAATTACAATTGACAGGGAACATTTACTTGAAAATTCAAACGTCTACATTGCCTGTAGTATCATCCACGAATGCATCCACGCCTACCTGCTGGAAAAAATCAGGAACTCCACTATAGGGATGACAGTGCCTAACCTGAGCAACAACGAATTTGCCACAGCTATGAACCATGTCTATAACGGGCAAGACCCTGAAATGAACCAGCACAACTTTATGTTTAACCACATGGCGCCCGTTATCGCGGACATACTGGCTGACCTTAAAGACGAGCTGCTTACACCGGAAGAGATTGCTAAAGTGGAAAATCCTGCCGAAAATAATGGATACTATATGTATGCGCCCGCTAATCCACCAACTGGGCCATCCACTACACCTATAACCTGGGTATGGGAAGACTATTTCCGGTATATGAGCCTGCAGGGCCTGCAGACCTGTACGGCTTTTCAGCAAGACTATCCTATAAATTCTGTAGCCTATTATTATTTTCTTAGTTATTTTACAACCGGTGAAGGTGCCTTTAACCCTTAACAGCATGAAAAACCTAATCTTCCTACTGCTCTTTACCACGCTTTTACAGGCACAGGACCTCGATAAAATAAAACAGCAGGATACTATTTATGTAGTGCTAAAAGTAACGGGCTTTGGTAAGGGCATCCAATTTAAAAATTTTTATTATTACTCATACCTTGATCAAAGCGGGCACATGTTATATTTTACTCAGATGAAAGATAATGATTTTGTAGCTCTGGCTACCAGGATACGCGACTCGGTGTTCAGCAAAAGCANGGAAAGCCCGCAATGCAGCGCAGCGGAATGAGGACTTGCAGCGGAAAGCCCGGCCCGCAGGGACACGCCCTTATTGATTAAAAAGATGGAATACATTTGAAAATGGGGCAATTTGATGATGTATCAATTGAAAAATGTGCCAATTTGATGATGGGGCAATTTGATGATGGGGCAATTTGATGATGGGGCAATTTGAGATTTTACCGGTCTGTGTCGCGGCGTACTAAGAGGAAGTAATCGTTATCCAGGGGCATGTAGCCCTGTTCGTAGAGGAAGTAGTAGGTGGTGCCGTTCTTGGTGTGGCGGATGCTGGTGAGGTGCTCAAAGTCGAACCCGCGGGAGAGCAGGCGTGCCTTGCTGACTTTGGTTTTGCCGTCAGTATTGAGTTCGGACAGTATGCGGTAATTGCGGCGCAGCTTGTTGTTGATGTTGCGCATGTAGTTGTTGGTGTCTTTGTTGATTTTGTTGTTGTAGGCATTGCGGCAGCCGTCACTGCAAAATTTCTTGTCTTCGCGGCCTATGATTTTGTCCCCACACTCGGGGCAGTTCCTGTCCATATTACGGTTTCTTTTTCTTGGGTTTGCTTTCCACAAGCTCTACTTTTACCGGCGGCAGCGGCTTGGCGGCGGAGCTTATTTTCTTTATCTTATACAGGTCGTGCCGGCGGTCTTTGAGTATCTGTACGCTGCCATACTCATGCAGTTCGCGCAGCAGGTCCAGGTCTACGTCTACAATGAGGGTCATTTCGGTATTCGGGGTAGCTTCTGCCTTGATCCCGTTTGACGGGAATGAAAAATCTGAAGGTGTAAATACGGCCGTTTGCGCGTACTGGATGTCCATGTTGTTCACCCCCCGGCAGGTTGCCCACACAGCCAGCTATGGCTACATAGCATTCATTTTCTATGGCGCGGGCCTGGGCGCAGTGCTTCACGCGGGTGTAGCCGTTTTGGGTATCGGTAAGGAAGGGCACGAAGAGTATTTCCATGCCTTCATCGGCCATGAGGCGTGAAAGTTCTGGAAATTCCACGTCATAACATATCATGATGCCTATTTTGCCACAGTCGGTATCAAAGGTTTTGATTTCGCTGCCGCCCACCATGCCCCAGTAGTGTATTTCGTTTGGCGTGATGTGGATTTTGGTGTACATTTCGCTGGTACCGTCTCTCTTGCAGAGGAAGCCTACGTTGTAGAGGTTGCCGTCTTCGACCATGGGCATGCTGCCGGTGATGATGTTGATGTTGTAGGATATGGCCATTTCCTGGAACCGCTTGCGTATGGGTTCGCAATAGCGTGCTATTTCGCGTATGGCGTCGGCTTCACTGAGGTGGTTGAAGTCGGCCATGAGCGGCGCCACGAACAGCTCGGGGAACAGGGCAAAGTCGCTGCCATAGCCTGATACGGCATCGATAAAAAATTCGGCCTGCTCAAAGAGGGCTTCCACATTGGGCAGGGGGCGCATCTGCCACTGCACCAGGCCAAGGCGGATGACGGTTTTTCGGGTGTTGATGAGTTTGGGTTCTTTTTCGTAATAAATGTTGTTCCACTCCATCAGCACGGCATATTCCTGTGAGCTTTTGTCGCCCTCAAGGTAATTGCGCATCACGCGGATTACATGGAAATCATTGCTCAGCTGGAAGTTAAGCACCGGGTCGTGTATTTCTTTGAGGCGTACTTTTTCGATGTATTCCTTTGGCGAAAGCTCTCCGGCATAGTCGGTATAGGTGGGGATACGGCCGGCAAAAACAATGGATTTGAGGTTGAGTTGCTCGCAAAGTTCCTTGCGTGCGTCATAGAGCCTGCGCCCGAGCCGCAACCCGCGGTAGGCCGGGTCGATAAATACGTCAATGCCATACAGGACATCGCCGTCGTAGTCGTGGGTGTCAAAAGTGTAGTTCCCGGTAATTTTTTCGTAGGTATGGTTGGACGTCGCCTTTTTAGAATCAACAATGAGCGAAAGGGCGCTGCCCACTACTTTGTCGTCTACCAGTACCACCAGCTGCCCTTCGGGAAAAATATCAAGCAGGCGCTCAATATCTTTTTCTCCCCAGTACGGTTCTACCATATCACTATAAGCATGCTGCATGCTCATACGCAGCTCTTTATAGTCTTCTATGCGTAAGTTCCGTAATTCGACCTTGTTTATTACCGTCTGCATATATTATCCCGTTTGGAAGCCTAAAGGTACAAAAACCATTCCGTTTGTAAACGGTTATTATTCCTTAACGACTACTAATCCAGTATAAATATCTGTATGGCATTCTGTAAAAAAGTATTAGGTAAAGATGCCTGATTAGTTGCCAAGGGGAAGACCAGAAAAGCCCAGGGTTATTACGCCAGTGACAAACAGATGCCCTAAAATAAGAGAAGCCCTAAAACCACAGATGATTTCAAGGCTTCTACATCCAACTAAAAAATACTATTATGAAACGATTACTCATGTTGCCATGAAACACAGCTATGATTTAACTGTGCCTAATCATAAAGCAAATATAGTGTTAAAGTTTTGTTAAAAAAAATTTATTTTTGGTTTTTTTGTTTTAGCCTGAAAAAATAATTTTGACCGGGCAGTTGATTTGGATGAAGTTCATCCAGGCGTATGTAAAATTTTTTAAGTAAAAAATGCCACTGGCTTTGGGGGAGGCCAGCGGCATCATCATCTGTACATAAAGTACATTGCCTGAAACAAAAATGTGGGGGGGCCACATTTTATGTCCTGTTATATAGCAGTAGTTATTAAAAGATCTTCCGGAGTAATGAAATATTGCCTTAACAGGCTACAGAACAAAGAAATAGTAAAAAAATCTTTTCCCATACATTTACGATAGACAAAGTATAGACAAAATCCAGACGCAAAAAAATTAATTATATGATAAACAATTAATTATGTTTTTTTGACTATAGATATAGACGGATTAATAGACAAAAAAAGAACTAAAGTTCTTTTAAAACTTTTTCAAATTCTTCATCATCCTGTATATCCATTTTTTTCTTAATCCTGTACTTTTTAGTAATAGCACTTTCGTGAGATATCTGTAAGAGGGATGCAATCTCTTTATTGGAGAGGTTTAATTTCAGTAAAGAACAAAATTCTATATCATTTTTTGTCAGTTTGGCGAATCGGCCGGTAAGGTTGTTATTGAAATCAGGGTGTAGGCTGTTAAATCGGGTTTCAAACTGTTTCCAGTAATCTTTTTGCTTTGCCAGCTGCTGGAGTTCTTTTTTTACCTCGCTTACTTTAGTGAACACATTATCATCACATTTGTGTATGAGATGGTTCAGCCCGTCATGATAGTTAGCCATCCGTAGCGTCTGTGAAGTAAGTTCCCTCTGTTTTTCTTCGATTACCTGCTTCTGCGTATTGTTTATTTCCTGCTCATGCCGGTGCTGCTGCTCTATAAGGATTTTTTCCGCTTCAATATTTTTAAGGGCTTCCTGCTGTAGCTTTAATTTAAGTTTTGAACCCCGTAAAATGGAAAGGAACAATATGATAATTATGACGCTCCCTATGATGTATGCAAGCATAAGCTGTTGTTGCGTTTTATGATTTTCTTTGAGCGCCCTGTTCTTGGCTTCAAGCGCCCTGTTTTTTTCCCGCTGCAGCTCTGTCTGGAAATTTGCCTGCATTTCCTGTACTGCCCTTTCTTTTTCTGCAGATGATATGGAATCATTAATGGCGAGGGCTTTTTTATAGGATGCGATTGCTTTTTTATCCTCATGTGTACCCGCATAAGTATCTGCGGAAGCTTTGTTAAATTCCATCAGGTCAGAGTCGTTGACTATTTTTAATTTGCCGGATTCCTGTACCATGGTAATTATTGCCAGCGCTTTGTTATAGTCTTTTTGCCCATTCAGCAGGTTTATATATTCAGATGCAATCCTGACAATATTAGCCGAGCCGGATGCGGTGAGGCAGCTCATGGCGGTGCTATAGTAATCTGCCCCTTTATCCGGATTGCCCTGTAGCTTTTCTATATTTCCTAATTTTGAAAAGGCAATTCCAATAAGTTCTTTATCCCCAAATTTTTCAAGCCCGCGTGCGGCTTCCTTTAATGACAGTTTAGCCCCCCTGAAGTTATTGGTATGTATGTATGCCTCAGTCAGGTTCAGGTGCGTAAGGTAATAGTTTTTGTTGTTGCCCATAGCTTTAAACTCGTCCAGGCATTCGTTGTATAAATCTATAGCAAATTTAAAATTGTTGTTTTTCAGGTAGGTATTTGCCAGTTTTTGCTTAATAGCCGTGAGTTGCTTTGTATTTTTTTCCGCTTTAAGTATAGCAATGGCTTTTAGCAGGTAATCAACCGATTTGTCATATTCAAGCATTAGCGTATGGTTTGATGCCAGTTCGCCATAGGCCATAGCTATTCCGGTATTGTTTTTAATTTTACGGTTGATGCCCAGTACTTCTTCAATGAGGCTTATAGCTTTTTTATACTCCCCCTTGTTCCTGTAGCTTATGGACATATTAAGAAGTGTACGGGCTTTGTTTTTGGGGTATCCATCAAGGTATGCCAGTGATTTCCTGTAGAAACACAAGGAGGAGTCAGGCTTTCCTTTCATGCCGTAATAGATACCATACAGGTTGTAGGTATTGCCATAAACAGTATCTGGGATACTGCCTTTCTGGGCCAGGGTTTTTTTTATTATAATCAGTGCGCTGTCAGGAACAGAGTATATAAGTTTTCGGGTATTTGCTTCGGCTTCTTTAAAATCATACTGTGATTTTTGGGGGTAACACACTGCATTTACAAGCAATACAAGCGCTATAATTTTTTTCATAATTCCACAACATTTATTCGTGGACAAATTAACAAAATTTTACCACTTTGCTGTGTAAAATTTTACCGGCATAATGAATTTATTTTATCATACACCAGGTTGCTTTCAAATCCTTTCCGCAACAGGTAATCCGCTACTTTTCTTTTTTTTGCGGCACTGTCCGCCCCGGCTGTGCTTTTCCAGATTTTATCGGCAAGGGCATCAAAAGCAGCCTGATATTCATCCGGGTCTATTTCAGCCATGGCCGCAATGATATTGTATTTTGATATTCCGCGTGCTTTAAGTTCATTGGTAATGCGTATTCTTCCCCAATTTTTGATACGGTACCGCCCACGGGCAAAACTACGGGCAAACCGTTCTTCATTAAGGTAGTTATTTTCTATAAGATGGTTCATGATAACATCTATGGCTTCCGGTATCATGTTGAGGCCCTTTAGCTTCTGCAATACTTCTTCATGGCAACGTTCCTGGTAGCTGCAGTAGTATTCCAGCTTTTGTTTAGCTTCCTCGACCGTATAGTATTTGTTTATCATGAAGCTAATTTATAAAGAAATTCCAAAAAGACAGGAAGCTGGAGGACAGGAGAAAGGTATAATAACCGCCCTGAGCAGTTGTGCTACAGCCCTACTTATTGTTAAAGCAAATCAGCACGCGATAGAAAATATGGGTATGAAATAACAACTAAAAGTGTGTACTAAACAGGCAGCTTCAGCTTTTTATGTGTCCTTACCACAGCCTGCTGGTTTTTATAATCAATCCAGGCCTGCCCCCGGAATTTGCGCATAAAATTATCAAAATTCCGCATAACAAAAATATTATAAACGGCTTTAGACAAGTTGGTAACCGAACGCGGAAATGCGCGCAGGCTCATGGAAAATCCCGGAGTGAGGTATTTCATGTAGTGCCAGTAGCCTTCGGGCATATACAGCATTTCGCCGTGTTCCAGGTCGGCCACATAACCTTTGGCATTTTTTAGTGCCGGCCATTTTTCAAAATCAGGATTGTCAAAATCTATGTCTTCCCTTGAAATAAGGGCGTGGGGTACTTTGTAAAGATAAGGTGTCTGGTCAGGCGCAAAAAGGATACACCTTTTTTTTCCATGAAAATGGAAGTGCAGGATATTAGAATAATCTATATCATAATGAATGAATACCTTTGAATTTTCGCCTCCAAAAAAAAGCATTGGCAGTTGTTTTACCAACTTTAGGCCAACATCTGGCCATTTAAAATCATTTTGGAGCGAGGGTACCTTTTTCATCAGGTTGTAAAGAAATATCCTGTAATTGGTTGGCTGGCTTTGCAAAAGGTCAATATATTCAGCCATTTTCATTTTGGCATGGGCTTCATTAAAACCATCCCTGTGCGATACAGGCCTGTCATCGTATAAAGGCACGGTGCGGTCGCCTGCCACCTCTTTAATATAATCCAGCTTCCACTTGGTATAAGCAGGCCAGTCTTCGGTAAGCCGTTCTACCACTACGGGTTTTTGCCTGCGTACATAATTATTCAGAAAATCATGTTTTGAAATGGTTTTTACCCGTTCAATCTCGGTCAGTTCTATCGGCATAATCAAGTGGCGTTATTAAAAACTTGACAAAATTAATAAAGCGTTATGGAATTGTAAACAAGGCTTAACCCAAAATTTTCACAAATCGTCCTGAGCTTATGGTTTTTTAAACATTGAAGGCATAACTGTTATGATAAAGAATATAGCTTTTAAAAATGAAGGCTTCCTTAAGTTTATAAGAAAGCCCTGTAAATAGGAGTCCCTGTAATCTTATAGTTTTTTTCCTGCTGCCTTGAGGTTTTTTTCAATTTTATGCCCAGGCCTTGTCCACTTTGGTTTTTCGCCCAGCGCTTCATACTGCGAATCTTCAGCCTCAACAGTTTCCGGCTGTGATTTTTTTGTAAAAGGCTTTTGCGGCACCAACCCCAGCATTTCAAACATCTTCATGTCCTCATTTACATCAGGGTTTGGGGTGGTCAGCAGCTTATCGCCGGCAAAAATAGAATTTGCCCCTGCAAAAAAGCACATCGCCTGGCCTTCGCGGCTCATTTGCGTGCGCCCTGCCGAAAGCCTTACCTGCGTCTGCGGCATTACTATACGTGTAGTAGCTACCATACGTATCATTTCCCAGATTTCTACAGGCTTTTCATCTTCCATCGGTGTCCCTTCCACGGCTACCAGCGCATTGATAGGCACCGATTCGGGCTGGGGGCTGAGCGATGCCAGCGCTACAAGCATGCCCGCACGGTCATCAATACTTTCACCCATGCCGATTATGCCCCCGCTGCATACCGTTACATTTGTTTTACGGACGTTGTTTATGGTTTGCAGGCGGTCTTCATACCCGCGCGTTGAAATAACTTCTTTGTAATATTCTTCTGATGTGTCAAGGTTGTGGTTATATGCATACAGCCCTGCCTCAGCCAGCCTTTTTGCCTGGTTTTCCGTAATCATGCCCAGCGTGCAGCACACTTCCATGTCAAGCTTGTTTATGGTGCGCACCATTTCGAGTACCTGGTCAAATTCAGGGCCATCCTTTACATTACGCCAGGCTGCGCCCATGCACACACGCGATGAGCCACTCGCCTTAGCCCTCAGGGCCTGTGCTTTTACCTGATGGACCGACATAAGGTCATTGCCTTCAATATCAGTGTGATAGCGCGCTGCCTGCGGGCAATAGCCACAATCTTCCGGGCAGCCGCCGGTTTTTATAGAAAGCAGTGTTGATACCTGCACCACATTGGGGTCGTGGTGTACCCTGTGTATTGTGGCTGCTTCATAAAGCAGGTCCATCAGTGGCTTATTATAGAGGGCTATGATTTCTTCTTTAGTCCAGTTGTGCCTTATATTGGTCATAACAAAATTTTAAATTGCTCCAAAAGTAGCAAATTCCCGTAAATATGTTAACCTTACTTCCGATAAGATTTTAAACATCTGCGGTGTTATGCGCGGCATCGTCTACCTTGTTGATTTTTTCTACTTTATCCTTCCAGTACTGCATAAGCGCAAAGGATACAATTACAGAAGCCGCGGCGCCTTCGAGCGCAAGGCCTATAACAAACTGGTAAATAGAGGGGTCTCCACCGCCAAATATGTAACTCTCCTTAAAATTGCGCAGGTATTCCTGCCCGCCATTATAGTCTACGTAAGCCACAAATGACGCCAGCCCAAGTGCGAGGCTAACAATCCCGGTAACAATTGCGGAAAGAAAATTAGTAAAGTAACCATAGATTTTATCGGCATAATTTTGTTTGATTGTCCTGTTGATGCCGAAAATGACAAATACAAAATTTACCAGCCTTAGATATATCTGGTCCGAAAGCCCGGACCACTCCATAACCAGGAAAAAGAGGGCAATACAGGCAAAAATAATAGTGCCGTTAATCAATACTCTTGACGATTTCATAACTCATGGTTTTTGTGTTTAATATCCAGTTAATTCTTGTAAACTAAGCAATGGCTATTCAGGGAAATACGCCAAATACCTGTTTCCGCAATTAAAAGTAGCTATAAAATAAAAGATATGGATGGATATTAATAAAAGTTTAATAAAAGAAATATGACCAAAAGTTTATTTGATAATGTTTCCTTCCTCGTCATACAGCAGTACCCAGTCGTCATGGAAGAAATAGTTCCACGGTGCCGACGCGAGGTCAATAGTAGGGTCTATAAGCTGCCGCCTTGGGCCGGCGTTTATTGAGGTGCGGGAATCAACATATACTGCAACGTCAATTCCCTTTGCGGCAAATTTCTTTTTTATATACCGGGACATTTGCCACAGCATATCGCTTTTTGGGGCCATTGCGTTGTACTGCTTGGGCGTAAGGTCGTTATGCGGATTGTAAGGCAATACCCTGCCGGTTTTTTTGTCCACTACCCTGAAATGCGCCACGCCGTCCCTGAATCGAAGCATCATGCGCCAACTGAGCCTGTGGCCTTCGTCCGTCCAGAGTACATCGCCTTTAATGATGTAGTGCCTTAGTGGCAGCAGGGCCTGCAATATAAGGTAAGGTACAAATATATATTTAAATACAGCGCTGCCTTTACAGGTGGGGGTATGGTCAGTAACAACAGGTTTCTTTTTAAAGAATATGCGCCGGATGGTTTCAGGCGGGTAAAAGAATACAACGAAACTAAGCGCAAAGAATGGAAATATGCCAATGTGCAGCGTAAACGAATTGAAAAGATGGAAAAACAGCGAAGATACAAGGGCTATAGTACGCGTTTGGCGGAACAACAGCAGCGGCACTATAAGCATATCAAAAATTATCCCTGAATACGCAATGAAAAGATAAAACCAGGGCTCATTGCCCCAATGTGCAATTGAGCGGTGAAGCGACTGGGAGAGCAGTATCCGTGTAAAAGTACCATCAAGCCAGCCGGGGTAGAATTTTGCAAGTGTAGCATAAAGATATACTATGGTAACCTGTATTATCATTACCCACGAACACCATGCCGGCATTGTAAATTCCTTTTTTTCGGGTTTTTGCAACACATCCACCGAATAGTAGCGGCCTGCGGGCAAAAAGAACATGATGAACCCAATGAGCATGAGCAGGTAATAATGGTTGTTGTAGGATGTCTTCTGCATGAAATACACGCCTGCCCATAAAAGGGTAAAGCCTGCTACGCCGAGTCGGTACTTGTATCCAGCCATTATCATCAGGCCAAACGTACCCATTATGGCATAGTAAGCATACATCCAGTTGCCGGGCAGCGGCTGCAGCCACTCCATCCCAATATGCGAAAATGTAAATTCAGGTTTTATGAGATTATCATAGAGCCAGCCTGTAAGCATACTGCCAAAGCTTTCGCAGGCGAGCAACAGCCCCAGGAATATCCGGAAGATGATAAGGGGCGAATTGTCTATGTGCTCATAAAGGCGGTTCCTCATAGATTATAGCTTTTAAACCAGGAGAGGGAAGACTCCTTGTCTAATCCCAGTTGGCGCTTTAACTCCTCTGTCGAAGCAAATTTTATTTCATCCCTTAGCCTTTCATGCAGCTGTAGGCATAGATTTTTACCATAAAGGCCGGCGTCATAATCAAAAAAGTTAATCTCTATAGTTTGTGCCACTCCGCCTACGGTGGGGTTGGTACCAATATTCATCATCCCCTTTAGCAACTTTCCGTCAACCGTGGCAGAGGCTACATATACGCCGCCCGCGGGTATAAGTTTATAGCTTTCACTAATTTGTATATTAGCCGTAGGATAGCCTATAGTACGGCCCAGCTGGCGTCCTTTGACTACCGTGCCGGTAAGCATGTAGGGATATCCCAGGTAAGAGTTGGCTGTGCTTATATCACCTTCAGTAAGGGCATTGCGTATCTTGGTAGAACTTACAGATACTTCATTTACTTCAAGGGCTGAAAGCTGCTCAACCTCAAAACCATATTCTTCACCAAAAACAATCAGGTCGTGCAGGGTAGCTGTACGGTTGCGCCCAAAGCGGTGGTCATGGCCAATTATAATTTTGCGGATGTTTAATTTATCAATTAATATACCTTTTACAAATTCATCGGCAGTAAGCCTCGAAAAAGCATGGCTAAAAGGATGAACTATCAGGTGGTCTATACCTGACGCTTCAAGAAGCGCTGCTTTTTCATTCATTGTATTGAGTAATTTTATGTCGCTGTCCTGCTGAAGTACCATTCTCGGATGCGGAAAAAATGTGAGCACCACACTTTCACAGCCTGTGGCCCTGCTACTTTTGATAAGTTTGTCAATAATGGTTTTATGGCCTTTATGCACGCCGTCAAAAGTGCCAAGGGTAACAATAGTCTTCCCGGTAGCAGTAAACGCTTCTAATGAATTATAAATCTTCAAGACCAAGTTTTTACAATAACAAATTTAGTACTTGCCCGGGGAATTAGCCTGTTTTTAAATGTTATTTTTAAAGAAGCGCCTAAAGACGGTAACCTACAATTACTGATAATTAGTTAATTAATGTGAAATATTAACATTTTGCAAATATTTATTTCGCTTTTATATTATATTTGCAAACTATTATCTTCCAAAAATTATAAAAATGAAAAAATTATTACTTATAGTGTTTTTTTCAGTTTTTACTGCTACACAGGCACAAAATCCTAATTTCTGGACACCTGTAAGCAATGAAAAAGCTGCCACTATATCCGGGATTAAACCTGCTTATGAAAAAGTAAAAGGTAAACTTTTTACTGTTGATGCTGTACAGCTAAGGCAATTGCTTCATACGGCGCCGGAGCGTTTTTCGGGCGGAGAGGGTGTCGTTATTGCCATACCTGGTGTTGATGGAAAAGCACAACACTTCAGGATGTTTGAATCATCTAATTTTGATATCGAACTTCAGGCGCAGTATCCTGAAATCCGTGCGTATGCCGGGAACGGCATTGAGGATCCATCAGCAGTTTTAAGGCTGAGCGCCTCACCTTCAGGAATACAGACTATGGTACTCAGGCCCGGTAAGCCTAATGAATATATAGAGCCTTATACACTTGATGCCGGTGTTTATATTGTATTTAATGCCGCATTAAAACAGACACCTAAACTGCCTTTTACCTGTTTTACAAACCATGATGAAAACAATACCATCAATCAAGATGGCATGACACGCCGGAGCGCGATGGCTACAGACCTTGTACTTAGGAGATTCCGTCTTGCGGTATCTGTTACAGGTGAATATACTCAATTTTTTGGCGGTACTGTAGCGGGTGCGCTTGCAGGAATAAATAATACCATGACAAGGGTAAATGGTATCTATGAAAGGGACCTGGCCGTGAAACTTGAGCTTATAGCAAACACTACAGCTGTAATTTATACTAACCCGGCGACTGACCCTTACACCAATATCAATTCGTGGAATACCCAGCTGCAAAACACCCTGACAAGTGTTTTGGGCAATTCTGCCTACGATATCGGGCATTTATTTGCCGGCAGCGGCGGCGGTGGTAATGCCGGCTGTATAGGCTGTGTGTGCGTAGCTAACCAGAAAGGCAGCGCCTATACTGCTCCAAGCGGCAACCCTGAAGGGGATACTTTTGACATAGATTATGTAGCCCACGAAATGGGGCACCAGCTAGGTGCTACACACTCATTTTCGTACCAGTTTGAAAACACCGGCACAAATGTAGAGCCCGGAAGCGGGACCACGATTATGGGTTATGCCGGTATTACAGGTTCTGCAACCGATGTCCAGTCAAATTCTGACGCTTATTTCCATTATGTGAGCATTAATCAGATACAAAACAATCTCATCGGTAAATTCTGTTCAGTCAATACAACCCTTACTAATCCGCCTATTACTATAAATGCAGGCCCCAACAGGACTATTCCAAGGGGGACGGCATTCAGATTAAGGGCTGTAGGCGCGGAAGCCAATCCTTCAACTGTAACATATACCTGGGAACAAAACGATTCGGGTAATTCCAGCACAACAGGTAATGGGAGCCGTGCCAGCGCTACAAAAACTGTTGGCCCTAACTTTAGGTCATTTCCTCCCACAACATCACCGGAAAGGTTTCTTCCTGCTTTATCATTAGTGCTTAATAACCAACTGATAACACCATGGGAGTCAGTTTCTAACGTAAACCGGACTTTAACATTTTTTCTAACCGGCAGGGATAACATTGCCGGTGGCGGGCAAACTAAAAGTGATGATATGGTTGTAACAGTTACTAACAATGCCGGGCCCTTCACCGTAACATCTCAAAATACTACCGGTATTTCATGGGTGTCAGGCAGTACACAGGCCATTACGTGGAATGTAGCCGGGACAACCGGTAACGGAGTGAACACCAGTTTCGTAAATATAAGGCTTTCTACAGACGGCGGTTTAACCTATCCAATATTATTAGCAGAAAGTACTGCTAACGATGGCAGTGAAAATATAACTGTGCCGAATGTTTCCGCCCCTTTCTGCAGGATTATGGTGGAGGCGGTAAATAATATATTTTATGCATTGAACAGCACCACATTTGCAATTAATTTTACTGTTACCAATACTTGCAATACTTACACAAATGCCAATGCTGTAGCCATACCTGATAATGCTACTACATATTCTACATCATTCTTAAATGTACCGGATAATCTTAATATTACTGATGTTAATGCTACGGTGAACATTACCCATACCTTTATTGGCGACCTGGTATTATTGCTTGTAAGCCCTAATAATACTCAGGTGCAGCTATGGAACCAGCAATGCGGGACAAACAACAATATGAACGTCACCTTTAACGATTCGGGTTCTGCTGTTACATGTGCCAGCCCCACTACTGGTGACATAACCCCCGCGGCCTCTCTTTCAGCGTTTAATAACCTTTCTTCGCAGGGGCAGTGGATACTTGCTTTTGCCGATGTGGGATCAGGTGATACCGGTACGCTGAACTCGTGGTCGTTACAAATATGTTCACAGCAGATTACGGCCGGCGTTAATGAATTTGGCCTTGCTGATTTTAAACTGTACCCTAACCCTACTAATGGTATGTTTACCGTAGAATTTACTTCCGAAACCTCCAACGATGTCCAGGTGCTTGTGCATGATATGCGCGGTAGGCAGATACTCGATACTTCATACCGCAACACAGGCTTGTTTTCTGCCAATGTAGACCTGCAAAACGCTGAAGCAGGCGTTTATCTTGTAACTGTGCAGGATGGCGCACGCAAAGAAGTAAAACGCGTAGTAGTTCAGTAATTTTTTAAATTTTCATTATACAAAAAGAAGCCGTCTCACAACTTGAGACGGTTTTTTTACGTTTTTCTTGCATAAAAGAGTTGTAATTTGTATATTTATATCTGATTTACAGATTATTAGAAATGAATTTCAAACACTACAATCAACGTCAAACTACACTTTTACCTTATTCGTTTGACGACTTTATTTCAGAGAAACATCCCGTTCGAGTAGTTGACCAAGTTGTGGAGTCAATAAATATTCAACCTTTNTTCAATAAGCTGGAAATTAATTTAATACAATTTTTGTCGTGTACTTAAAATTATCAATTAAAATCAATTTTTAGCATTTCACAGTCCCTTAAACTATGAAAAAATGTACAAAATCATCGATTATAAAGGAAAAAATTTAATAAATATTTTAACATTATATTTGTAATAAATCCGGCTATGGTTTAAATTTTATTTGTATTATCGCATCCAAATAAATAGTAACCCTAAACATCTAAACATGAGGAGAATATTCTCACTTTTTATGCTAATGCTCTTTGGGCTTTGCAGTATTAATGCGCAAAACAAAATTGAAAAAATTACACTTACCTACGGAGCGGAACTTCCTGATGATAGTTACAAGTTCGTGAAGATTATTGGTGAAAGCAATAATAAGATTTATGCGCTGGCCAATAAAAAGGATGATTTCATGCTTAAAATATTTGATTCTTCATCAATGAAGCAATTATCGTCCAATGCTATAAAACTGCCGGAGATGAATAACAGGGAAGTTGACTTTGAAGATATTTTCCTCCTAAATGGCAAACTCTATGCTATAGGCAGCGTATATAATAAAAAGGATAAAATATTTAACCTTGTGGGTACACCTGTTTCTGATAAGGGTGAATTAAGCAAAAATGGTACAATCCTTTTTGACGCAGAAGTTGAGAAAAAAAGCTTAAGGGGAGATTTTTATTTTAAACAGTCACAGGATGAAGGAGCTTTACTTATAATGCACACATCGTTGTTTAATAAAGAGGATGCTGTTAAATATGAAATAAAGCTTTTTGATGACAATCTTAAAACACTATTCACCTCATCAGAAAAAGTACATTTTGATGATAATAAGAAGGATTACCAATTTACTATTGCCGACTTTGAATTAAATTATAAAGACGATGTCTTTCTCGTGATTAATGAGAGCTACAGGGACAGCAAGAAAAAAGAAAAAGTCGAGCGTTTTGAAGTTCACGCCTTTAAGCATGATAATAATTACACCAAAGAAGTAATAAATATAGCTTTTAAGGATAAAGAAATCATTAACTGCAAAATGATGTCAACCAACAAAGATATCCTTCAGCTTGTTGGTTTTTATTCGAGTGTACGCGAGAGCGGACGTTCCAATAAAGAACTGAAAGGGGTATACAATGCGACAATTGATATAGCATCTAATAAAAACACCAACCTTAAATTCAACGAATTTGATTATAACACCAAGGTAAAAATAATGGGTGAAAGGAGGGCTAAAAAAGGAAAAGACCTTAAGCCGCTTTACGCTATTACATCAATAATAGAGAAAGAAGATGGCGGGCTGATATTGTTGTCAGAACTCCAGTATGTATTTGTGGGGCAGAGCCAGGGCATTGGGCCTTTAGCTTTTACACCCGTAACATATATTAAGAATGAAATAATAGTAACGTCACTTAAGGCAGACGGTTCCCATGAATGGAGTAATGTGGTGCCAAAAGACCAAAACGCAACGGTCAATACCATGTCTCTTTGGTTTGGCGCTGTAGGCAGCGGCGGAAATTTTGCTGTCGGTATGGCCGTCGGCATCCCTCTTGCAGAACTTGGTAAAGGCCCTGAATACCTGGGAGCTATTCCAATATATAAAAATGGCGAACTGAATGTGCTTATTAATGATAATGTAAAGAATAAAGGCATTACTGAACTTGATGAAGTAAAATCCCTTGGTAATTATAATAAAGCGGTGCCGGCCCTGTTTATTTTTGACCAGCAGGGAAAATTAATACGTAAAGATCCCGAAGAAGTTATTAAGAATGAACTTGTAATCAGGCCAGGCGTATTTTATCGCAAAAACCCTAAAGAATATATTGTTTATTCCTCCCGTAAAAAACAGGACAAACTGGGAAGGATGATTCTTGAAGACTAATCTTTGTCCCAATCTTTTGTATAAGGCTGCCAACAGGCAGCCTATATATTTTGTAAGATATTGCTAAAGCTGATACCAATACTTTTGCCTGTAAGCGAAACTGATTTACAAGTCAAAAGGATCAGCTACGGCTTAAGAACGTTATGGGCATCCTGAACAATAACTTGCCTCCAAATTCTCCACGGCATTCTGTGGTAACATCATAATGTTCATCCTCAGAAAAATAAGATGAATAATGTCTTGGTTTTTGAATATTGTTTTCTATCTGGGGTTTAATCATGGTGCTACAATCTTCATTTATAGCAAAATCATTTATTTTTCACACACGAAAATCCAAGAAAGGGTTTTTATAGTTGCCATAGTATTAGGAGTGCTCTGCTGATAGTTTACAGTGAAAAATTTTAAGTTAATTTACAAAAAATTATACTCACATAACTATCTTCCTTTAGTACTTTTAAAACTAACGGTTTAGGATTTTAACCACTCTGCTGCTTTAGTTACAGCCGTATTTACAGCATCTTCTTTATAATAAAATTCCATTTGTGAGTATTCGTTAATCCATTCAGTCTTTTTGCTTCCTTTCAGGTTGCTGTAAAACTGGCGGGCCCCATCGGGCAGGGCGGCTTTTTCGCTGTGTATCATATACACAGGCTGGCTTATGTTGTGGCTTGAGGCAATGGCATCATACTGTAGCCATTTCGGCCAGCTCATTAAGGCAAAGTTATTGGTATATTCGGGTATGGCACCCAGTGCAGGGTCAATGTAATAAGGGAATATTCCGTTGGGTACATACATAGCCGCGTTAGGATTTGTATCACTACAGGCAACCACATAGTCGGTAGTACCCGTTTTCCTGAATTTTTCAGCAGCAGCATTGCCTTTCGCAATAAGCCCTTCATATTTATCAGGCCAGTTGTCATATATCATTTTAGCCACCAGCGGTGTGTGCAGCCATCCGGCTACAGTAACCAGTTTTTTGATACGGGTATCCTCACTTACTGCTTTTGCCATATAGCCTGCGCTGGCACAAATGCTTAACCCGGATAATTCGTTACTGTTTACATAAGGTAGTGAAAGCAGGTAAGTAGCAGCATTTTTTATGTCAATAGTTTTTGCTTCCGGGTTTTCATATTGCCTTGGCTGCCCTTCGCTTTCTCCCCAGTACCTAAAATCAAACGCCAGCGCCACAAACCCCTGCTGCGCCAGTTTTTGCGCATACAGCCCCGCCATCTGTTCCTTAACCGATGTCCAGGAGCCGGTTACAATAACCGCAGGATATTGTTTAGACGCATCAAAACCGGCGGGTAGGTAAAGGTTGCCTTTAAGTATAAGGCCTTCGCTTATGAACGATACTTTTTCGACACTGGCTTCAGTTGTTTTAACATTAAAATTGCTTTCAAGCTGCATTCCAAAGGTTTCTGATAGTATAACGGGATCAAAATATTCAGTGAAAGTACTTATTTTTCCGTTTTTGAGTTCAAATATGCCTACATAATTGTTATTGTAGGTACCGCCTGATTTTAAGGGGATAATACCTGCATACTTTACAATAACCACGTCTGGGTTTGATGTTGGGTATATTTCACGCGGAAATCTCATTGATGTAAAGTTCCCGGGCAGGCTTTTGTATTGGTTATAAATTGCTTCTTTTCCTGTAAGCACTTTAGGGAAATTTGCCGGAGATAAAGGCATTATCTGTTGTGCGTCCTGCTGCCATACATTAAGGAACCGTTTTATGTCCATAGCCTCAAGTGCTGCAAAAAAATTCTCCGGTAACTTTTTTGTTGGTTGCGCTGAGCTTGTGTTTGCTTTGGCTTATGCCTTTTTCTGCATTTTCTTTGGCAAGGTTAGCAAGATTCAGGTTACCATCCTGTTTCTCAAGGTTAAACCTGAAATAGTTCACTTTCCAGTTACGGCCTTCTTTTACAAGGTTAACATGGTAAGATCCTGTTACTACCCATACATTATTGCCTGTAGTGTTGGGCAGGTAGTGCAGCGCCAGCCCCCTGAGCTGCGCCTGCGCGCTGTTGCCGGTAACAGTAACTTTATACTGGCCTGTCTGATGATGCGTGCTTTCAAATCCCGGAAGGATTTGTTTCCATGCTGTTATTATGGCTTCAGGTGATAGTTGTGCCGGCTGTCCGCCTGCCATTGAGGTATAATCAAGGGTAACAGTTTTTGCAAAGCTGTTTTCAACAGTTTTCCAATTCCTTGCATCCGATGCTGCAAAGATGGTGCGGATGGTATTGGTAATTTTTTCGGTTTCCATTTCTTTCCCAGGTTTTTGATTTATTACATTATTACTCTTTACTGTGGTGGCCATGGCCATTACCAAGGCTGAGGTAAGTATTGTTTTCATGATGTAAAGGTTTGATGGTTATTACGCACAAAGTTAGGTTGCATAAGGGGGGCAGGGGTAACGCTTATCAAACCGTGTATGGCAAAAATCAAATCAGCAATATTTTACAGAAGATGATCTATTTTATACTGGTGTAAAGCAAAACTAACCGGTAACAATTTAAATGCAGATAATTTACTTTCTGTATTCAACAGGGGTTTTACCGGTATGTTTCTTGAAGAAAGCAGCAAAGTGCGTAGGCTCTGTAAATCCCAGCCTGTAACCTATCTCTTTTATAGAAAGGGGTGTTTGCAGCAGCAGTGATTTTGCCATTACTATAAGCTGCCCCTGTATTATTTGGGATGCTGTCTGGTTTGTAATGCGCTTCACCACCGCGTTGAGGTAGTTGGGGTGTACACCGAGTTTATCAGCATAATAGCCCGCCTGGCGGATATTGTCTTTTTCAACTCCACCTGTAAGGCTGTTTTCAATCATGCTCTGGAACCTTGAAACCAGGATTATGTCATTGGTCCTGTTCTCTTCGCTGCTTCGCTGCGCTTCATGTTCTTTATTGAAATATCTTTTCGTAAGGTTGAGCAGCAGCTGGGTGTAGGCAATGATGAACTGAAACTTATCTTCATTTTCAGAATGGTATTCCTCAAATATTTTTTTAAAGAAATAATCAGCCAGCACACGGTCCTCATCCGGCAGGTTAAAAGGGATTGATTTATCAAGCCTGAAAAAGGGATAGTCGATTATAAAGTTGTTCCATGCCGGGTTCATGGCTATGAAGTCGCGGTCAAATAATATATAATACCCCTGCCAGTCGGGCAGTATATCCCAGGTAATTATTTGGTAGGGCGAGTTGAAGAACAAATTACTGTCAAGCCGGTTACCCATGACCTCGCTGTTGCTGCCCTGATGCCTCAGCGCAAGGGCATAAAATTCGTGCCTGAATGGGTGTTGTTTCGCATTAACTGTCCGCATATTATCCTCAAATCTCCTGATGTCAAAAAGACTATGCCTTGGAGCCGGGATGTTTATTTCTGTACAATAATCAGCAATAGTTGTTATAAGTTTCATACATCATTGCTTTGAATCTTCTGAAATAAGGCTACAGCAACAGGTATAACTGCTACCAAACGCTCCTGCCAAATATACATAAACAGGATTTTTTTACCACCTAAAATTACAATCTGATTCAGATATATTATCATTAATCCGGCTGGCCAAATTAAGGAACTCTTAAGTTTTATTTAAAATTTATTATCCTACATTTGCCAAAAATCCAAAGTTTGAAAACAATAAGAAGAATAACAAAACGTGCTAAGGGACTTTTTTTCCTATGGCTGGTTCTTCTGTTGTTATTTAGTTCTATACGAAATATAATCCCTGCATTCCAGGACACACAAGTAGTAAAAGCCCATCATACCAAGCAGGGCCATAGCTTAGTTACCCTTCTTGAGAAAACCGTCCTGAACGACCTTCAGCTGGATGACGCCGATGAAGTTGAATTTTTCTTTTATAATAATGTTTCAACCCAGAAACAGCCGGCATTTTCTGTAAAGAAAAACCTGGTATTGCCTGAAAAACATTTTTTTTCGGCATACAAAGTCCCTTTGTATGATCTCTACTGCAACTGGAAATTTCATTTGTCTTAAATCTTTCCCCGGTTTTATAACGCTCCGGCTACAGCTATTGTAATGCTTATAGCCAACAACAATTTTTCATGGCGGATTATTGTGGGATAAGTTATTAACCACCTTTTAAAACCTGATGAGCAATACTCTGGCAGGATGCTTATCGCTTTCGTAGTAATCCATAAAAAATACATTGTAATACCTTATGAAAAAAATTTTTATGCTCGCAAGCCTGTTTGCGCTGCTATGCCATACAGGCTGCAAAGACACAAAAGAGGAAAAGGAAAAAGAAACAAAATATGCCGTTACTAATCCTATACTAAAGGATACTGTAATTACTAAAGATTATGTGTGCCAAATCCATTCAATACAGCATATCGAACTCAGGGCTCAGGAGCGCGGTTATCTTGAAAAAATTTACATAGATGAAGGCCAGGCTGTTAAAAAAGGGCAGTTGCTGTTTCGGATTATGCCCAGGCTTTATGAGGCCGAAATGCAGCGGGCAAAGGCTGAAGCAAATTTTGCAGACATTGAATATAAAAACACCAAAAGGCTTGCTGATAAAAATGTTGTGGCGCCCAATGAGCTTGCCATGGCTAAGGCTAAACTTGACAAAGCCAACGCAGAACTTGCCCTTGCCAATACACACCTTGCCTTTACAGAAATAAGGGCACCTTTTGACGGGATTATTGACCGATTCCATGTAAGGCTGGGCAGCCTGGTCGATGAGGGTGACCTGCTCACGGAACTCTCAGACAACAGTAAGATGTGGGTGTACTATAATGTTCCGGAAGCGGAGTACCTGGATTATGAAACAAAACTGAAAAACAATGATACCAAAATGAATGTTAGCCTTCTTATGGCTAATAATCAATTGTTTCCCTATAAAGGGGTGGTTGAAACCATTGAGGCTGACTTTAACAATGAAACCGGCAATATCGCGTTCAGGGCCACATTCCCAAACCCTAAAGGGCTCCTTAGGCATGGCGAAACAGGCAATATAGAAATGGTACAGCCTTATAAAAAAGCACTAATCATTCCTCAAAAAGCAACTTTTGAAGTGCTTGAAAAAAAATATGTATATGTACTTGATAAGAATGATAAAATACAGTCCAGAGAAATAGTAATAGCAGCAGAACTGCCTCATTTATTTATTATTAAAGAGGGTTTGTCCACGGGAGATAAAATACTTCTTGAAGGCCTTCGGCTTGTAAAAGAAGGGGAGAAGATACATTACAAACCCGAAAAACCGGAATATGTACTCTCGCACCTGGAACTTTATGCAGAATAATAATTAAAAAGAGGAAAGATGTTTAGCAAATTCATACAACGGCCTGTATTTGCAATTGTAATTTCTATTATGATTGTTTTTATCGGCTCACTGGCAATAGTACAATTGCCCACGTCGCAGTTTCCTGAAATTGCACCCACCACAGTCAATATATTTATAGCTTATCCCGGTGCCAGCGCCGATGTACTGGTGAAATCTACGCTTATCACACTGGAAAATTCCATAAACGGGGTACAGGATATGCGTTACATGGCCACGGACGCTACCAGTGCGGGAGAGGCAACGCTCAGGATTATCTTTGAGCCAGGCACTGACCCCAACCAGGCAGTTATCAGGGTAAAAACAAGAGTTGACCAGGTAATGCCGCTGCTGCCGGAACTGGTGCAGCGTGAGGGTATTGTGATAACACCCATACAGCCCAGCATGCTTATGTATGTGAACCTGTATGCCAAAGGCAAAAACATGGATGAAAAATTCCTGTATAACTACGCCAGCGTAAACATGCTCCCCGAAATCAACAGGATAAAAGGGGTAGGAAGGTCGCAGATACTGGGTAGCCGTACCTATGCCATGAGGATATGGCTTAACCCCGAACGGATGCGCGCTTACAATGTATCGGTTGATGAAGTGATGAAAGCCCTGGGAGAGCAGAGTATTGTGGGCCGCCCGGGACGTATTGGCCAAAGTTCGGGTATCAAGGCACAGTCACTGGAATATGTACTTACCTATAAAGGGCGGTACAGTGAACCTAAAGAATATGAAAATGTGATTATCCGCGCCAACTCCGGTGGTGAAGCCATCCGCCTTAAAGATATTGGCAAGGCCGAACTTGGAAGTGAATTCTTTGATATCTATTCCAATCTTGACGGGCATCCTTCGGCTTCCATAGTGCTAAAGCAAAACTACGGCAGTAACGCCAGCGATGTTATTGCCAGGGTGAAAGCCAAACTTGAGGAAATGAAGGAATCATTCCCACCGGGCCTTGATTATAAAATAAGCTATGACGTATCGCAATTCCTGGACGCATCTATAGAGCAGGTTATACACACACTTCGTGATGCTTTTATTCTGGTGGCGATTGTAGTATTTATTTTTCTTGGCGACTGGCGTTCTACCCTCATTCCTATAATTGCGGTTCCCGTGTCACTTATTGGTGCATTTTTTGCCATACAGCTTTTTGACCTTTCTATTAACCTGGTTACGCTTTTTGCACTTGTACTGGCTATTGGTATTGTTGTGGATGATGCTATTGTTGTTGTTGAGGCAGTACATGCCAAGTTTGAAGAACATCCGGACATAACACCGTATAAGGCTGTAACAATGGTACTTAACGAAATCACAGGAGCTATTATAGCCATTACCGCGGTTATGGTATCAGTATTCCTGCCTATATCGTTCATGTCAGGGCCGGTGGGTACTTTTTACCGGCAGTTCTCTATAACTATGGCCAGTTCTATAGTTATATCCGCTATAGTAGCGCTTACCCTCACGCCTGTATTATGCGCCATGCTGTTAAAAAATCACCACGGGCATGAGAAAAAGAAAAATATCCTTACGAAAGGGTTAGACAAGTTTAACAGCGGCTTTGATAAAATGACCGGTAAGTATGTTGGCCTTCTAAGGAGGATTGCCAGCAGGAGGGTAGTAACTTTTACTGTGCTGCTTATATTTTGTGCTGCTACATTTTATGTAAATAAAGTATTGCCTTCCGGATTTATACCCAGCGAAGACCAGGGTACTATATATGCTATTATCCAGACACCTCCGGGTTCTACGCTAGAAACAACTAACCAGGTATCGCAAAGGCTACAGAAAATCTGCGAACATGTAGAAGGCGTTGAGTCTGTTTCATCACTGGCCGGCTATGAAATTATGACCGAGGGCAGGGGATCAAACGCAGGTACGTGCCTTATGAACCTAAAGCCCTGGTCAGAGAGGGAACAGAATATTACTGAGATCATGGAAGAACTGGAAGAAGAATCAAAAGGGCTTGGTGCAAAAATTGAGTTCTTCGAACCGCCTGCCATTCCGGGTTTTGGTTCTTCGGGTGGTTTCTCCATGCGGTTATTAGACAAAAATACTACAACCGATTACCATGATTTTGATAAGGTACAAAACAGGTTTATGGACGAATTGGGCAAGCGTAAAGAACTGACAGGGCTGTTTAGCTTCTTTGCTGCGAACTATCCGCAATATGAGCTTGTAATTGATAACAACCTGGCCATGCAGAAAGGCGTATCTATTGGTGAGGCAATGGAAAACCTAAATATCCTGATAGGCAGTACCTATGAGCAGGGCTTTATTAAATTTAACCGTTTCTTTAAAGTATATGTGCAGTCTGACCCTAAGTTCAGGAGGCTGCCCTCAGATATACTTAACCTTTTTGTAAAGAACGACAAGGGGGAAATGGTACCGTATTCTGCTTTTATGAAATTGGTTAAAACACAAGGGCCAAATGAAATTACGCGTTACAACATGTACAATTCAGCTGCCATACAGGGTCTTCCCTCAAAAGGGTACACTACTGCCGATGCCATACAGGCTGTGCGTGAAGTAGCCGAACGCACTTTGCCTAAAGGGTATGATATTGCCTGGGAAGGGCTGTCTTATGATGAATCAATGAGAGGCAATGAGTCAATATACATTTTCGCCATTGTACTTGCTTTCGTTTATTTTGTGCTTGCCGCGCAATATGAAAGCTTTATTATACCGCTGGCTGTAGTATTGTCTTTACCCGTGGGTATTTTTGGTACATTCTTTATGCTGAAAGTTATGGGGCTTGAAAATAACATATACGCACAGATAGGGCTCATCATGCTTGTGGGGCTACTAGGCAAGAACGCGGTACTGATAGTGGAATTCGCAGTTCAGAAACGTCACGAAGGCTTCACAATACTTGAAGCAGCCATTGAAGGCGCCAAAGTCCGTTTCCGCCCCATTCTTATGACATCGTTTGCCTTTATTGCCGGCCTTATACCGCTAATTGTAGCCACAGGCGCTGGTGCCATTGGTAATAAAACTATCGGCTCGGCGGCGCTGGGTGGGATGCTTTTCGGTACATTGTTCGGGGTGATAATTGTGCCGGGGCTCTACTACATATTCGGCTCACTGGCGGACGGCAGGAAACTTATTAAATATGAGCAGGACCAGTCGCTTTCAGAAACCCTGGTGCACCAGATAGATGATTTTTCACAAAAAGAAGAAACAGAATAATATGTTTAAGAATTCGATATCCCGATATGCGGCAGCGGCTCTTTTAGCCTTTGCTGTTTATAGCTGCAAAACGCCTGAGCTGGCTAAAAGAGCAGAAAATAGTGCAGTACCCGCAAGCTATAACGGCTCGCAGGATACCGCCAATACCGCAAAACTGGTATGGACAGAGTATTACAAAGATCCGAACCTCAACATGCTTATTGAAACTGCCCTTAAAAATAACCAGGAGTTAAATATTACACTTCAGGAGATTGAAATTTCAAAAAATGAAATTAGTGCAAGAAAAGGGGAGTACCTTCCTTTTGTAGGGCTGCGTGCCGGTGCAGGTGCTGAGAAAGTATCACGAAATACGCCTCAGGGTGCACTCGAGCGCAATGTTGAGATTATTCCCGAAAAAGAAAATCCGGAGCCACTGGGCGATTTTTCCGTGGGCGCTTTTGCCAACTGGGAGATTGATATCTGGAAGAAGCTGCGCAATGCCAAAAAAGCAGCCGTAAGCCGTTACCTCTCTACAGTTGAGGGCAGGAATTTTATGGTTACCAACCTGGTATCGGAGGTGGCTAATTCTTATTTTGAGTTACTGGCGCTTGACAACCAGCTTGATATCATAAAGCAGAATATTGAGATACAAAATAATGCCCTTGAAATTGTAAAACTGCAAAAGCAGTCAGCCCGGGTTACGGAACTTGCCGTAAAACGTTTTGAGGCGCAGGTACTCAATACAAAAAGCCTGCAATATGATATCCAACAGAAGATAACTGAAATGGAAAACAGGATAAATTTTCTGGTCGGCCGGTTTCCTCAGCCTGTAGTGCGTAGTTCAGCTTCTTTTACAACATTTGTGCCTAATACTGTTGGGGCGGGATTACCTTCGCAACTGCTGCAAAACCGGCCAGACATAAAGCAGGCTGAGTTTGACCTCGCGGCATCTAAACTGGATGTTAAAGTAGCGAGGGCAAGGTTCTATCCGCAACTGGGTATATCGGCCAATATTGGTTACCAGGCTTTTAATGCCAGGTACCTGTTGAATACGCCTGAGTCGCTCATGTATTCCCTGGCTGGCGACCTGATGGCGCCACTGATCAACAGGAATGCTATTAAAGCTACTTATTATAGCGCTAATGCAAAGCAAATCCAGGCCGTTTATAATTATGAACGTGCCATACTGAATGCTTATATTGAGGTAGCTAACCAGTTGTCAAATATCAGTAACCTGGAAAAAAGCTATGATTTTAAATCTAAAGAAGTGGATGCGCTCATAAAGTCAGTAGAAATTTCAAATGACCTCTTCAGTTCTGCAAGGGCTGATTATATGGAAGTGCTGCTTACCCAGCGTGATGCGCTTGAATCACGATTTGATTTAATTGAGACCAAAAAAATGCAGCTAAATGCCATGGTAAATGTATACCGGGCGCTTGGCGGTGGCTGGAAATAATAATTGTTTGCGTTACGTTGTCCCTGAAAAGAGGCCGTCTTAAAAAAGATGGCCTCTTTTACTTTTTTCGTAGCCTATCATAACTTGTGCTGCCTATCAGGGAGAGGTGCTTAGGCCGGCAGGGATGCCTTGCTGTTGCCGTATAGCCCTGATGGACGCGGCATCCTCCCCGCCGCCTGCTTTTGCGGCGGGGAGATATAGCAGACAGC
>NZ_NOXV01000274.1 GCF_002251835.1 Flavobacterium cyanobacteriorum | reverse complement strand
GACTTGCAGCGGAAAGCCCGGCCCGCAGGGACACGCCCAAAAAAAATCCTGCACAGGGTACCGGCAGGAGGCGCTTTGAGTAGCGAAGTACATTTTTAGGCAGTATGGCAGGGGGGGGTAGGATGTAAGGATATATTTTTTACTTTAATTAAAATGGGGGCTTACCTGTCGGGATCCTGCTATGGTTTATTCCTGCGCGCCAGCCTGCAATGTATGAGTGTGTTGCAGTTAGAACGGATAACCAATGGCAATATTAAAAACAAGGTTATCTTTGCGCCAGGTTTTGCTGCCGAAATCTACCTGGTCCAGCACCCAGCGGTCCTGCTCGGGCAGCCACGGCTTGCGTAGGGGGAAAGCAAGGTCGAGCCGAAGTACCAGGAAGGTAACATCTATACGGAGGCCTGCCCCTGTACCCACGGCCAGTTCTTTATAAAAATCGCCTGAAAATCGGCCCCCGGGTTTTTCAGGGTTCTCGTTCCAGAGCCATATATTGCCGGCATCAACAAATAGCGCCCCGTGTACTACACTAAACAATTTGGCGCGGTATTCGGTGTTGAGTTCCAGTTTCAGGTCGCCGCTCTGGTCGGGTAAAAAGGTATCACCGCCCACATCAGGATTAAAAGTACCGGGGCCAATGGCGCGTGCCCGGAAAGCCCTAATGCTGTTTACCCCGCCTATGAAGAACTGCCTGATAAAAGGAAGTTCTGTTGAATTGCCATAAGGCATACCCACACCCACAATAATACGGCTGGCGAGCTGGGAATCGCGCCCAAGCCTCAGATAATGCCTGAAATCATGTTCTGTTTTGAGGAACTGGCTGAATGGCACCCCGAAAAGCTCTTTTGTGTCGCCGCCTTTTGCATCAGCGCCGGTTAGCAGGCCTGCCAGCGTGCCCGCGGCATCAAGCGAGGCTTTGTAGTAAAATGTATGGCGCTCCCTTTTGCGCATGGTATTGGTATAGGTATAGGAGTAGGTGGGGCCAAATATCAGCTGTTTTTCAATTACTTTACCCAGTGCGGGCAGGCTGTCAATCCGTTGTAAATATTCTTCTGTAACCCGGCTGGGGCTCACATAATTTACGTCAATAACATTAAGCTGCTGCTCCACACGGGGATTGTTTTTCCAGAGGTAGCCAAACTGGCTCCTGAACGAGTTTAGGGAATATAGCCTCGCCCTGTTTTGGTACTCATAATTTACCATAGCCTTTGTACGGGGTACAAAAGCGCTCGAGTCTGCAATTTTTATCGGGGTTATAAAACGCGGCCATACCAAGCTTGCCTCGCCACCCACCCGGTACACATTGTAGCCTTTGTTCTGACCGGATACCTGTATCTCAACGCCGCCAAAACCCGTAAGGGTAAGCAGTTCGGCAGCCCTGAACGTATTGCGGTTGCTCCAGTTGATATTTATTTCCGAGCCGTTAAAGTTAGCCGAATTGGTTTTGGCCAGGAGCTCAACGCGTATTGATTTTTTAGGCAGGGGGGTAAGGTAGTAATACACGTCAAGTGATGGTGAAAGGGTATCAGCCAGCCTGAATGAGTTCTTCACAAATTTAAATGTCCCCAGGTTAACCAGCCTGTTAAGCGAGAGGTCATGATCCCTGCGGCTGTAAATATCGCCTTTATGGAAAAACAGCGTGCGGTCATAGATTATCGGCCGGAAGGTAGCATCAGGGTCGACTATCGTAAAATCCTTGTATTGTTGTGTTGCCTGGGGTTTTTGCAGGGTGTCCTGCGCGTTAGTAAGGTTATAATTGGGGTAAATGGTTATTTTATTGATCCTGTACACCTGCCGGGCGTGCTGTGGGGTTTCTTCTTTTACCTTTACAAAAAGGTCTGCCTGCCTGTTGCCCACAGTACTGTCCACCTGCACCAGTATATAATCAGGGCTAAAGTAAAAATAGCCCCTGTTCTTAAGCCTTTGGTCAATCCGTTCCCGTTCCGCTTTTATAACATCAAGGTCATACGGCGAGCCGGGTTTCAGCCTGCTCCGCCGTTGTAATGTTGCTATAGCGCTATCAAGGGGGGTAGCGGCAGAGTCAGACGGGAAAATAACATTCCGTATGGTATATTGCCTGCCGGGCCTCACAGTGTATAAAGCTTTTGCCCTTCGGTTGCGTGAGGTGGAGTCCGCGCTTGTGCGGGCTTTAAAGTAGCCTTTATTTTCCACACGGTTTTGCAGTACATCAGCATTATAGTCAGAGTCAACCTGGCTAAACAGCACAGGCGGTTCTCCTACTTTGTTGCGGAGCCAGTACCGGAAACCTTTTTCTTTTTTGGGTTCGCCAGCAATGTTATATACCCACAGCCTTGGGCGCAGGCCCAGAAAACCCCGGTTAGGGCGTGGCCTTATCAGGGTTTTCAGCTCATTGGCAAGCGCTTTGCGGTCACTGCGCGACAAGGAGGAATCTTCTACCTTCACTTCCCCGCCTACATAAAGCATGTCGCCCTCGGGCAGGTATTTTGTATTGCTGCAGCCAAAGCAGAGCAGCAGGGCAATGAGTATGCAGTATAATTTTATGTTATTCATCTTTATCACTCTTTTCACCTTGTTGGGTATTAGGCGGCAAATCCTGGTCCTGGTTTACAGGGGCATCTTCAGCTTTCTTTTCTTCAGCTTTCCTTTTTTCTTTTTTTTCCCGCTCCCTGCGCTCCCGCTCCCTGCGTTTCATCTCTTTTTCTTCTTCTGATGTATGAAAAAGCTCCCTGAACTTATTATAATCCATAGTAATTATGAAAGCAACACCTGTTTCAATCACCTGGCCCTGCAGGGCCACCTGGTAATCATTTTTACGGTAGGCCCTTACTATATAGCGCCCGTCACGCGTTAACTGGTAATCAGCTGAAACATCGCCGGCTATATTGGTTGACTGCTCGTTGGACTGCTGCGGCCCTTCCAGCCCGAAACTGCTGCCTACAGTTACCTTCAGCCTGTCATCAAATAATTGTTTAGATACCCCAACGTTCAGGTCTGTACGGTTCTGCATTTCGCCTGTTGTATAATCTTCTGTTGATTCAAGGTCAAAATTAAGCTCCACACCCTGTATAAGGTCGGCAGCAAGGTTATTGAGTTGTTGCGATAATATTTTGCTTACACTCTGGCGTGCTATAGATTCGGCATTATCGCCGCCGCCTTCGCTGGCAAACGGATTCTCGCCAATAAAACGGTTAAGGAGCAGCAGCGCAAAAACCTGCTTATTGAGTTCAGAAGGCTGTTGCCTTATTTGTTCCAGCTTCGTCCTGGTAGTATTCAAAATTTCTGTTGCTACATTGTAATTGCCTTCCGGCAGCACAATGTCAAAGGAAAGCTCCGGTTTCAGCAGCTCACCGTTTATTTTCAGCAATGCCTCAAAAGGAATGCGCTGCTTGTAGGTATTCCGCACTGTTGGCGAGACTGCGCCCAGCTGGTCTTCCACAAGGTCAATAGGTGAAGTTTCTGTTCGGTAAACTGCCGTAATATTTACTGTGGCCTCAGTAGGCTCACCTGTCCATAGAATATAGCTGCCTTCCCGGATGTCAAACTTCCTTTTTATAAAATTAAATGTCATCTGGTAGGCGCCTTCGGTAAATTCGTAGCGGCCGGTCAGTGTGGTTTTGCCTGATGTGTCAATACCGCCTGTAAGCTGCGCCTCACCCCTGAGCTGCAGGAAATCGCCGTTACCTTTGTCAATTATAAGGTTCAGCTCTGCTTCCTTTACAATCTCTATAGCAACTGAAACATTCATGCCTTTAACATTGCTGCTGTTAAGTGTTTCCTCCATTTTCAGGCGCTGCTGTATTTCCATATTGTCCTGGTCAATAAACTCCACAATACCTTCCCTGTCGGCTATTGATGGGTCCTGCTGGGGCAGCACTACCGAAAATTTGGTATCTTCATTTACCCTGATGTTGCCGTCTACAACAGGGCTTTCCGAGGTGCCTTTTACGTTAAGGTTCGCATCAAGGTACAGGTTGCCATAATAAAAATCATTATCTTTTGCTGTTGAATTCACCGCCCTGAAATTTTCTGCATTGATATTCAGGTTAAAGCCATATTTTTTAAAGTCGGTTGTGGCAACGCTGCCGTTAATGTCGAGTACATTGTTTTCTTCGTCTTCAACGGTAAAATTATCCAGGATTATGCCTCTGTCATTAATAACAATATTGTCATTTATTGATTTAAAGTACGAATTGAGCTGCGTAACCCTAAAAGCCACATCATTAAACTGCAGGTTGCCGTTAACGTCAGGGTCAGTCGCCGTGCCTGTTACCTTAAAGCGCCCTGACAGATACCCGCTGCCTTCTTCCAGTTCTCCAAAAGTAAAGGCCTGCACGCTTGCCATATTCAGTTTTTCAATATCCATACTGAGGTTAAACGACCTGCTGTCAGCACTGTAAGTACCGTCCAGGCCAACCTGGTTTCCGTTTCCGGTTATGGCCACATCAGCCGTATAGGTATTGGCGGTAAGGTTATCTACTTTTATACTGATATCGCCTACGGTATCTTTACTTATGGTAAAAGCTGATATGTCAAGGTCAGAAACAAAAACCGGGTTTGTGCCCAGGTTGCGCAGCTGAGCCGTTCCGTTTATGGTGCCACCTATTTTTAATTCCTCTTTCTGGACCATGTTGGTCAGTGTCTGTATCTCAAAATTTTCAAGCTTCGCATTTAAAGGGGCATTGGCCGCCTCCGATGCTGACTGGAGGCTTATGGAACCCCCCTGGCTGCTGAGTACAAAATTATCGGCGTAGATACCGTTCCTGCCAAAACGCAAAAGGTTATCAGCAGCTATGTTCCATGGCTCATAGTTTAGTTTTAGCCCTTCAGGGTCAAGCGAAAGCTCGGTATTGCCATTTGCGGACCTCATTTCCCCGGCCAGCAGGTACTGCTCTTCCTCTTTGCGGTCAAGTATCTGCAGGCGGTAGCTAAGCAGGTTTTCACGTATTACGCCCGTAATATTTGTTTGCGGCAACAGGAACTGCTCACTTTGCACTTCATCAATAGTGAGACTGTAATCAAGGGCTTCGTCCTGTGTATTTATGGCCAGCACACCACCTGAAATGGTATAGGGGCCATACACCAGCCTGGGGATGCTGCCGTTAATTACCAAAGTATCACCTACCGAGTTATACCTCCCGCTAATAGCAATGGGTTCAAGCCTGGTGATCTGCGGCACCAGCTGGAGGAGTACAGGATCGTTATCAACCCTCAGGCTGAAGGTAAACTGCTGCGGACCTCTTTGTTTGCGTTGTGCACCCGGATTTGTATTATAGTATTTTGCTATGGTGTTAGACAATGCTGTGCCTAATTCGCTTAGTTTATACTTGCCTTCTACAGCGGCATTAGCTATAGTAGATTTCAGCACTATCGAATTTTTTTCAGGTGTGGAAACAGCCGTGATATTTACAGAGTCAAGTGCAAACTGCCCTTCGGCATTGGCAAACATAAAATGATGGAGGCTTACTTTCCCATTCAGGTTATCAGGATTGCTGTCGGCAATATCGGCATCTACATTGCCACGCAGCTTTAGCGGGCCGGCGTGCAGGTTCAGCCGGTTCAGGTCGGCAATATCCACATTCAATTTTATCTTGCCGTTGGGATATTTCCCCCTGAAGCCGCCATTGGCCACAAGGTCAAAATCAATATTAGGGTCATCCATATCGGCAACAGCGTTAAAGGAACCTTTATTAACAGTGCCGTCAACTACAAGCTCCCGATAGGTATAGCTGTTATATTCAGCCTTAATCACCCTGGCTTTGAGCCTTGCGCTGGCAGTTTCAGGATTCAGCCCCGTGCCTTTTACCCTGGCTTTCATGCTTATCCTCCCTATAGAATCATTGCTTATGAGCCTGCCAACATTAAAGTCAGCTACATCTACATCGGCATCATAGCGCTCACGCCCTTTTATCCGCCTGTCAAACAATGCCTTTACCTTTGCATTGCCATAACTGCTGGCAACGTTAGCGTTTGCTGTAAAATTATCCATACGGCCTTTAAAAGCCACTTTTGCCGAAAGGCTGGCAGGCAGCCGGATGTTAGCAGGGAGCGCACCTGCAGGCAATAGTTGCTTTATATCTCCTGAAGATGACCGCAATTCATCAACTTTTATATCAAAATAGGCTGTTTTGGCATCAGGAAGCCCGGTTATCCTGCCGCTGGCAGACAACGTTGTGCTGCCTATACCGCTAATATCAAGCTGTGCTATCCGCAGGTCGCTTACCTTACCGTTAATGCGGCTGTTTATCTGCATTACAGCACCAGGGTTACTTTTAAAAGGATTGGTTGACGCAAGCCCGGGCACAAAGAGCAATACATCCTTAAAGCCTACGCGGCTGCCTTCAAGGCTGGCATTGACAGCCATAGCGCCAATATCCTTACCCAGTGACTCAACCGATGGGTAACTTACTGCAATATGGTTTTTAAGGAGGGTTTGTGGTGTTTCAAGGTACAGGCCGCTTAATTCTGCCCCTTTAGGCCCATAGCGGGCCCTTGTGCGTAGCTCCCTTATATCGAGCCCGCTCTTATCACGTACGGAGAACCGGCGTATATCAGCAGCTATGGCATCAGGGGAGTACGAAATGTCTTTTGCTTCCAGGTCCAGTCCTGTAATATCAAGGTGCTTATAATCAATGCCTCTTGCTGCCGGTGCGGCATTCTGGTCATCAAACTTAAAGTTGGCATTGGCTATGTCAGCCTTTGCCAGCTTAATTTTCCACTGTGCCTGCTCCACTGCTGCTGTCTTTTCAGGCAATGCTTTTGCTACCTGTTTTTCAAAACGGGTAATTGCAAGGCTTCCCTTCAGCCCTTCAAGCTCAAAATTCTCAACATCAGCCAGCTGGCCATTAAGGTCAATTTCATTTACTTCTACCCGTAGCCGTTCCAGTTTAAGGCCAGTATCAAGGTGGGAGCCTTCGTTGTTATAGGCTATATCAATATTGCTGAAGTTAATTTCCCCGAGCTTCAGTTTAAGGCCCGGCTTTCCTGAGGCTTTTTCAGCTGCTTTTTGTGTGCCTTTTGCCAGTTCTGCTACAAGCCCCTGCTTCAGCCTTACCCTTAATCCGTCAAGCCTTACCCTGGGTACCTCAAATTCCTGCTTATCCAGGTCAAATTTTCTAATGCGGGTATCAAAATGGCTTATCACGGCGCTAAGGTTATTTTTTGATATTTCATCGTTAAAAGTTACCTGTATCCTGTCGAGGTTCATCCTGTCAACAGAAAATTTCATAGGTGCGGAAGTAGTGTCTTTGGGTTTTCCTGAAGCAAAGGCATCAATAATGTAATCAAAATTAAAAACAGAGTCCCGGTTGCGCTTTACATTGGCAACTATCCCCTGCAGGTTTACGGAATTAATTTCAATTTCATTATCAAGCAGTTTCAGCAGGCTGATATCAACTGCCAGTTTTTCGCCTGCCAGCAGGGTGTCGCCTTCACGGCTTTCAAAATAAACCCCTTCCAGTATTATTTTTTTTGGCAGGCCTATTTCAATCCGGCCAATGTTTACATCAGTACCTATTTTCCCTTCAAGATAGGCTACCGCTTCATCTTTTACAATATCCTGGATATAAGGGATTTGGAGCAATAATACAATTAACAGGAACAATCCTATAACAGACCCTGTAACCCACAGGAGTACCTTTAGAATTTTGCGTACGTATTTTTTAGCTTTTGCATTCATTTATCCCTCTAAAATAGGACAAAATACTAACTATAATTTTAAAGTTTTGCTAAAGTTAAAAACAGATATTGTTCCCAAAGCCTGATTAGGGAGCAAGTGCTGTAACTTCCCTGACATTACCGGGCTGCATATTACCCACCTGAATATTTCCAATCCTTACCCGGACAAGCCTGAGGGTAGGGTAACCAACAGCGGCTGTCATTTTCCGCACCTGCCTGAACTTGCCTTCGGTAACCGTAACGGCTATCCATGATGTAGGCCCGTGCCTTTCGTCCCTTATTTTACGTGTGCATAGCCGGGGAGGTTTTTCCAGTCTACGGGCATTGCAGGGCAGGGTAGTGTAGCGCGTACCTTTAACGCCTATTTCAACACCCGCACTTAATTTTTGTATAGCCGCTTCATTTATAATTCCGTCGACCTGCACGTAATATTCTTTCTCCACTTTTTTACTCCTCACAATTTCGCTCATCATGCCATCAGTAGTGAGCAGGAGCAGGCCTTCGGAATCTTCATCGAGCCTTCCTATAGCCATAGTCCCGGCGGGAAAATTATACAGTTCACCCAGCAGCTTTTTTTTACGTTTGAGGTTGTAGGTAAACTGGCTCAGGTAGCCATAAGGCTTGTATAATATGAAGTGGGGCATTTAATATAATAAATTAGGCTACTAAACGCGGCCTGATTTTGATAAAAAGAGATTTAAAAACCGAAGCGGAAGCCAAGGTAGCCGTCAGCCTGGTCAGTGTCGCTGAAAGCTGCTGACAACACAGAGCCTGAGCCTATGAAGAATCCGCCAAGGCGGAAGCCTACACCTGCGGTAAACCCTGATATTTCATTATGCGATAGCGGCACATAAGCCTCAAACACATCTATAGCATAGCGTGGTGTAACAGTAACTATGTTTTGTATGGCTATCTGCTTATTATCGTTGTCCTCGTTAAGCTTTTGCTGAGTATAAGCGGTCACAAAAAACGAATTGTACAGCTTTACATCAGCATATGCCGAAAATACAGTAGGAAGTTTTACTTTAAAATCCTGCGTTACGTCCTTCTTCTGGAAAAGGTTCGGATTGTTTTCAAGTATGGCCTCAATATCCCGGAGGTCTTCCACACCTTCAAATTGGTTAAGGTTAAGGCTTTCACCAGCACCTACATTCAGTTCATAAGTACGGCTTATATTATTATCATCTTTAAAGGTCATTTTACCAATGTTCCGCACTGATATACCTGCTGTAAGGATATTGCCGCCGTTAATTTTATCTTTCCATTGGTAGGATACGCCAAGGTCGGTAGCAAAGCCGTTGAGGCCACCGGCAAAAAATTGTGTAAAATTACTGCTGTCGGTATAATCCTCAGCAAGCGAGCCAGAGTAGGCAATATTGACGGAGGCGTTGGCATTAGTAAGTTCTACATTACTCCCGGTACGTGTAATTGTGCCCCTGAACCTTTCAGCCGACATATTGGCATACGAGCCGGGAAAAAGGAGTTTAAAAGTTACACCTCCGGTAAAACGATGCTCTTCGTTATTGAAAAGTTCCCTGGCTGCCGAAAGTCCTATTTCGCCCCATGTTGTAGCACTAGCGCGCTGGTTGTAGGCTGTGTTGATTGTTACCGGCCCACCAAGTATGGCATCACTGGCCGAATTGATAAGGGCATTACCCAGCGTCACGTCAATATCCACAAATTCTGCCTTTATCTTTGCGCCGGAAGTGACTGCAAAACCCCACTTACCGGTTTTAAGCCCAAAGGAGGGGCCTAAGATTTCCAGGTCGCCCCTCAGGTTTGTAGCTTCATTCCCTGAGAAGATCAGGTTTTCAAAGTTTTTGCCGTCGATAAGGTCACCAAAAGTGATTTTATTATTCGCTACATTGGCGCTAAAGTTGAATATATTGACTTCGTGGTCACTTTTTAGATTAGTGAGCTCGGCCGGATTGAGTGCGGCATTCAATAGCCCTGTCCGCCGGGAAGTATTGATACCTGAGAAATGCTCCTGGGCTAACACACCCGCACTGAAAAACAGGGACAGGTAAAGTAAATTTTTTTTCATAGTGAATTTGTTTTGTTTTAAAGGTAATGATTTTTACATTTTTAACAAACAATTAAAAACTATTCTGTTGCCAGCCACAACGCATCTTCCGGCACAGGGGCGGTAATTGTTATAGGGAGTTTTGAAACCGGGTGTATAAAATCAAGCCTGCGGGCGTGAAGATGAATGCCACCATTAGGGTTACTGCGTCCAAACCCGTATTTAAGGTCGCCTTTAATAGGGCAGCCTGCTGCGGCAAGCTGCGCCCGTATCTGGTGGTGCCGTCCGGTGTGCAGGTTTATCTCCAGCGTGTAGTAGCTGTCCAGCTTTTTTATTATTTTATAATCAAGGCTGGCTTTTTTACTGCCTGGCACTTCTTTGGCGTATGCCTTAGTGGTATTGTTCTTTTCATTCCGTTTAAGGAAATGTATGAGCGTTGCTTCCTGCCGGGGAGGATGGTTCTTAACAATAGCCCAGTAGGTTTTTTGTGTTTCCCGGTTCTTAAAGAGGTCGTTAAGTCGCGTAAGCGCTTTTGATGTACGGGCAAAAACCACTATACCGGTGGTAGGCCTGTCAAGCCGGTGCACAACCCCCAAAAACACCTCGCCCGGCTTGTTATATTTTTCTTTAAGGTATTCCTTAACCACCTCACTAAGCGGCTTATCGCCTGTTTTGTCGCCCTGGACAATATCACCAACCCTTTTATTCACCACAATGATGTGGTTATCTTCATGGAGTACCTGTAAATTATCTTTTGTTGAAACTACTTTCATTAAGGATTTTCAGATTTTCAGACTTTCAGAATTCAGACTTATCAGGTTGTATAAGTGTAGATTTAAAACGAGTAATCATTTTAATAACTGCATTTATTTTTAAATTTAATTCTTCCAGAGATTCAGGTTTTATAAAGCCTAAATCATAAGAAATAAGAAGCTGCGTCTCTACTTCATAACAAGAACCAAGAGCAATTTCAAGAAACCGGCAAAATTCTTTATTTGAACTTCTTGATGTACCTTCAGCAATATTTGACGGGATCGAAACAGAAGCCCTGCGCAACTGATTTGTTAGTCCAAATTTTTCATGATCAGGAAATGAGGAAGTAAGGTTATATATATCAGAGCAAAATAACTTGCTCTGCTTCCATATTTCCAATTCTTTAAATTTATGCATAATAATTCATATATAATCTGATAATCTGATAATCTGATAATCGGGATTAATATTGCTCTTTATCGTTAGGAAAGTCTTTTGATTTTACATCGCTCACATACTGGCCTATGGCTGTTGTCATGCCCTCATACAGGTTCATGTATCTCCGCAGGAACCTTGGGCTGAATTCGTTGTTCATACCAAGCATATCATGTATCACGAGCACCTGTCCGTCAACACCGCCGCCCGCACCGATACCTATAACCGGAATACTTATACTTTCAGCTACCTTTTGTGCCAGTGCTGCGGGAATCTTTTCTAAAACAATGGCAAAACACCCTATACGCTCTAAAAGCCTGGCATCTTCCATCAGTTTTTCCGCTTCGGCCTCCTCCTTGGCCCGCACCGTGTAGGTGCCGAATTTATATATTGATTGCGGGGTGAGCCCTAAATGGCCCATAACCGGAATGCCCGCATTCAGGATTTTTTTTATAGAGTCTTTAATTTCGCTGCCGCCTTCAAGTTTTACTGCGTGCCCGCCACTCTCTTTCATTATTCTGATTGATGAGCGAAGGGCTTCTTTTGGGTCACTCTGGTAGCTGCCGAAAGGAAGGTCAACCACAACCAGCGCACGGTTTATGGCACGCACCACTCCGGAGGCGTGGTATATCATCTGGTCAAGGGTTATGGGCAGTGTGGTTTCATGGCCAGCCATAACATTGGAGGCAGAATCACCAACCAGGATTACGTCAACACCTGCGGTGTCCACAATTTTGGCCATAGTATAATCATAGGCTGTTAACATGCTGATCTTTTCGCCATTGGCTTTCATTTCAATCAGCGACCTTGTTGTAATTCTTTTATAATCTTTTTTGGCAACAGACATAGGTTGAGTTTTTAAAGGTAAAAGTACTAAAATGCAGTAAAATTTATATGCCGGTTCAGATTTTATTAGGAAAGGGCTGTAACAAAAAAATTAATGACAGACCAATTAACTGAACATAGTACATCCGTGATGAAAAAACTACTTATAATAGCTATTGCCTTATGTGTACAGGCAGTAGCCGCACAGGAAGCTGATATTAAAAAATCAATAGGTGTATTTTTTGAAGGCCTGCATACAGCCGATACCTTAAAGATGCAATCCGTGTGCAGTAAATCAATGGTGCTGCATTCGGTTTCCGATACGCCAAAGGGTATAAAATTTGTTGATCAGCCAACATCTGAGTTCTACAAATCAATAGCATCCATACCTAAAGATGTGAAAGTGGAGGAGCGGCTGCTGGGCTATAACATACAGATTGACGGGCCGATGGCGCATGTGTGGACACCCTATGAATTTTATATTAATGGAAAATTCAGCCATGCCGGAGTTAATTCTTTCCAGATGTTTAAAGACAAAGAACTGTGGAAGATAGTTTATGTCATCGATACAAGGAGAACTGACCCGCGCCCTCAAAAAGGGGAGAAAAAGTAGCGTAAATACGTTAAAAATTTAGGGCTTTATTAAAGCGTTTCCCATTCTGATAGAAGCTTAGCAGTCAGCTAAGTTTACCGCCACAGCCAGCCCGCCTTCAGATGTTTCTTTATACTTGTTGTTCATGTCCTGCGCGGTCTGCCACATGGTGTTTACCACTTTATCAAGAGGTACTTTGGCATTTTTAGGATCGGTCTCAAGGGCAAGTTCCGCAGCATTAATGGCTTTTATGGCACCCATGGTATTACGCTCAATACAGGGTACCTGCACCAGCCCGCCAATAGGGTCACACGTCATGCCCAGGTGGTGTTCCATGGCAATCTCTGCAGCCATAAGGCATTGTTCGGGAGTGCCGCCCATAACTTCGCAAAGTGCCGCCGCCGCCATTGCCGATGACACACCTATTTCGGCCTGGCAACCGCCCATAGCTGCCGATATGGTAGCACCTTTCTTAAAAATACTGCCAATAACACCGGCAACCATCAGGAACTGTTTTATATGCTTCTCGTCAGCATTGTGGTTTTCAATAACCATATAATACATCAGTACTGCAGGTATGACACCTGCGCTGCCATTAGTGGGTGCAGTAACAACACGGCCCAGGGCAGCATTAACCTCATTAACGGCCAGGGCAAAACAGCTCACCCATTTTAATATCTGGCGAAACTTTACTTCTGTATGCCTTATGGTTTGCAGCCATTCCTGCGGAGAATTATAATGAGCCTCACCAATAAGGCCTTTGTGCATATCAAAAGCACGCCGGCGCACATTGAGCCCACCGGGGAGAACACCCTCTGTGTGGCAGCCTGTGTACATACACTCCAGCATGGTATTCCATACCCGCATCAGCTCATGGTGTATCTGCTCTTCGCTGCGCAGCGATTTTTCATTTTCGTAAACTATTTCCGATATCTTACTGTTTTCAGAAATGGTGTAGGCTAAAAGCTCATCTGCCTTATCAATAGGGAAGGGGAATGCACTTTTAAGCTCTTCCTTATTACCGGCTGCAGCAGGTTCTTCTTTTACTACAAAACCCCCTCCTATAGAGTAGAAGGTTGAAGTATAATCGGCATCAGGCGTGTAAGCGGTAAAGGTAAAGCCATTGGCATGGAACGGCAGGAAATTTTTGTTGAAAACAATATCGGTAGCAATGCTGAAAGGAATGTAGCGCAACCCGCCCAGGAAAATATGCCTGTTCAGGTTAATATCATCAATAATAGTGGCAATATCTTCTATGGGAACATACTCAGGGTCGGCGCCGCTAAGCCCAAGCATCACGGCAAGGTCAGTAGCATGCCCTTTGCCGGTAAGCGAGAGCGAACCGTAAAGGTCGACTTTTACACGGGTAACTTTTTCGAATATGCCCCCCGCACGCAGCTCGTTCAGGAAACGTTCAGCACCGCGCCACGGACCCAAAGTGTGCGAACTTGACGGCCCTACGCCAATTTTAAGCATATCAAAAACAGAGATACATTCGGTCATAGCAATTGTCGAAAGAGGTTATTTCCAGCCTGCAAAGTTATGCAAATTGCTAAAACTATAACGTTTTAGGAGCGGGATTTGTTAATTCTTAATTTTAACTGTAATAGGTGCCAAACGTTTGTAATCTATTGCAGGGTCGGGATTTTTAATATAAACTATTTTTGTAATTATAACTTTTTGCTTAGGCTGTAGTTTCTTAATTGCTTGTATGGCATCATCATTCATTTTATTACCTTCAATATCTACTTGCTTTTTGTTAGGGAGAATAAGAGAAAAGCCATAAACTTCAAATTTTAAATCGAACATAAAGCCTTGCATATCAATATCGACAACAGCATTTATCAATTCTTGTTTAGTAAGCTCGACATATCCTTCCTTACCATATACTATCGGAACCGGAGCAGGCAACCCCTTTACTCTAAAAACTTTTTTCTCTGCCTTTCTTGTGCCATCAGGCATAATAGCAACAATAGTAACCGTTACCTGATTGCCTGCTCCGGGTGTAAGGATGTAATTATTTGTACCTTCTGCTTTACGTAGTCCGGGTGCGGTTACCATTAACGAGTCTGCACCGGGATACACCACTTTTATAGGATTAGGAATGCCACGATAAACAATGTTCATTTTTTCAGCAGAGACCACAGAGATGTTAGTATCTGCCTGTGCAAATGCTGATAAATTAAGGAGCAGAAGCAGGATAAAAAATTTCATTGGCTACGGTAGTTACGTTAAAAACATACAAAAACACAGCCAAAGGTATATTTATTTCAGCAACACGGCCAACCGTTCTTTAACGGAAGCATAGCTTTGCAAGGCTTTATCTTCAAAACCCAGCGCCAGCTGCATGAACCAGTCGGGGTGGTTGTCGCGTTTGCCTGTAGCAAGGTTTACGTGTGTAAATTTAGTATGCAGTATGGCTTTTATTTGTGTTTGCCCTTCATTAAACATTATCATTTCTACCTGTAAGGCATCATCCTGTGCTTTAATAAGGGCTGACTGTATACATACCGTTTCATCATATATTGCGGGCTTAAGGTATACTATTTCATGGTGGCTCACCATCCAGCCAAGGCCTTTGGCATAAAGGTCAGTCATTTTTATATCATGAAATTGCGCCAGATGGTCTTCTCGGGCATTAAGCATGTAATCAATGTAAGCCGAATTGTTGAGGTGTTTAAAAGGGTCGCAGTCGGTAAAGCGTACTTTGTAACAGGTTTTGAGTTCCATAGATTATAATTTTGAAATTCAAAATTGGAACTATGGTAAACGGATTCCTTTGATAAATATCAAAAAGTTACTTTGGCACGAATACGGCTCAGCGTTTCCTGCGTAACACCCAGGTAGGAAGATATCATGCCCAGCGGCACGCGCTGCATAAGGGTAGGGTAGGTATCCACAAAATTCTGGTAACGTTCGGGTGCAGTTACAAACTGCAGGTCCTGCAGGCGGCGGTGCATATCTACCAGTTCCTGGGTTATCAGGTGCCTTCCCAAGCGCTCAATATCATGGTAACGGTCATACAGTTGTTCCAGTTTGGCATACGGGAGCGACCAGATTATGGAGCCCTCCAGTAACTCTATCTGCCGCCCGTCCGCTTTTTTAGTGATGTAGCCGTTCATGGAGCAGGCAAAGGACTTTTCAGTTTTAAAATCTTCAATAACTTCTTTGCCGTCTTTAATATAAAACCTGCGTGTGAGCCCTTTCTCTATATAATACACGCTGCAGCAGATGCCACCTGCAGGCACCAGCACATGGCCTTTGGGTAGTTCCTCCCTGCGCATGTGCGAGAGCAGGGTGCTGCGGCTTTCAGGGCCCAGCTTTACATAAGGAGAAATGATGTCGAAGAAGCTAATCTTTTTCATGAATTATTTTTTGGCTCTTAATTAATTTCCACTTGCTTTTTTTGCCCTTATAAAATCTTTTTACTCCGCCTTTACCTGTATTACTATCCATATTTGTATTATCATTTTCTTCTTTTTTTAAAGGTATGGCNTGAAACTATTTTGTTGAATTTTGAACGGTCTAATTTTGATATAATCTGAGAAAACAAAGCTATATTTGTCATAAGAATGGTTTTTGTTTTTTTTGTCACCTCAAAGGTAAACTTTGAGTTAAAAACTAACCATTCTTTTTTTTATTGTTTAGGACGCTATTGATTAGTTATTATAAAATTGAGCCACCCTTGTGGGTGGCTCAATAAATTACGAATCCTATATTTTTTATCCCGATTATTCAGCTGCTTTCTTGGCAGCCTCATTTTCTTTACCCTTTGCCGTTAAGCGTTCCCAGCGGAACAGGGGTGAGAATTTAACTTTTATAGCTGCAATTTTATTATTATCCTCAGCTGAAAGCCCTTCTTTTTCTACCGTGTTCTTACGGGCATCAAGCGCTTCATACCAGGCTTTCACCCTGTCAAGCTCCTGCCTGGAATAAGAATCTTTATTTTTTTTAAAATTTTCGTAAAAAGTTTCATAAACACCAAGTATATTGTCTTTATTTACCCAGCCGAAACTCATATCATCGCCGGTTACTTTACCTGTTCCAAACAACGTATCGGCCATGCTGTTGCCCGTGCCTGTTGCCGGCATATCAGCGGCGGCTTTCACTTTAGCATCGTTTTCAGCCTGTATCTTTACACCTTCGTATTTTTGCCTGCTTTCATCAACACGCTTTTGGGCTTCTGCCTTATCTTTCAGCTGGGCTAGTGCGGCATCTGCCTCTGCAAGCCGTGCTTCATAACCTGCCTCTATGGCTTCCCAGTTGGCCAGCCTCCCGGCCGAATCAATTTTGTTTACAGAATCTACGTAAACTACATAGCGGTCTACATTTTTTTCAGCCGTTTGCTCCGCCTCATTTTTGCATGATGCTACTAAAGCGGTTAAGACTAACGTACCGGCAATGAATTTTGAATTTCTCATGGTAAATGATATTATTGTTACGATTGTAAAGTTAAATCCTGCAATATTTATAATTTGGCGTGTAGCACATTAGTTAAGAGTATTTTAACACAGCAACAGCCATATTGCATTTTAATTACCAAATATTAACATTACCACTTTTGAATATTTTAATGTTATTTTAAGGAAATAGCTTTGTGAGAATTTTGGCACAGAGTTTGGAAATATTTTTAAAATCAACAGAATTATGTATTATTGTAAAGTTTTTAACTTAATTTAACACTTAATATTTAACTGTACTATTTCAACCTTTAATACAAAAATTTATGCGAAAATTTTTACTTTTTATGGCTGTGTGCCTGGCCTCCATGTCTGCGAAAGCGCAGTGGCAACCCATGTCTAACCTTACTATATTTTCCGATGACGGAGCAAAATTTTTCCTGATCCTTAATGGTGAAAGATATAATGATGTAGCTGAAACCAATGTAAGGATTGAAGAATTGCCCAACCCATATTATGATTGTAAAATTGTTTTTGAAGACAAGTCAATCCCTGTGATCTCTAAAAACGCGCTGATGCTTACGGATCCTGACGGTAATGTCCAGGATGTTACATACAGGATTAAAAAAGATAAAAAAGGAAAGTATTCGCTGCGTTTTTATTCTAATATACCTGTACAACAAAATATGCCGCGGCCTTCAAACTGTGCTGTGTACAGGTTTGGTACGCCGCATAATCCTTTGATTGGCAGTAACGGGCAGGTTTATGAAACGGTTACTGTGCAGCAAACTACAACAACAGGTGGCGACAGTTTTGGCATGAACATGAATGTAGGCGGTTTGGGAGTTGGCATGAATATTAATGTACCCGATGATGAAGTTACCACTACTACAACCACTACTACAACTACAACTACTTCTTCGTCTTCGGGCGGCTTTGTAAACACGCCCAGGCCGAGGCCAAATGATGGCGGGTTCAGCAATGGTTGCAGGCAACCAATGAATCCCCGTGATTTTGCAGATGCTAAACAAACTATAGCTGAGACAGCTTTTGAAGACACTAAAAAATCTGTTGCAGAACAGGTTGTAGCATCTAATTGCCTTAATACGGCACAGATAATCGAAATAATCAAGTTGTTTAACTTTGAAGATAATAAGGTTGACTTTGCCAAAACAGCCTATGACCACTGCATTGACAGGAACAATTATTATAAAGTAGTAAGCGCTTTTGTTTTTGATGGCTCAAAAGCGGAATTAAATGAATTCCTGAGGAACCGCAGATAGTTACTATCTTTTTTAAAATAAGCCGGTTTAAAGCAAATGCTCATTGCAAAAAGCTTTAAACCGGCTTTTTGATTTTTTAATTACTCTGCAAAAAGTTTATATTATAAAGGGCTGTATTTCCCGCGGCAAAATAAAGCCAGTTAAAGAAATGTATTAATCACTCATCAATTTTATTCTTTACTTTTATAAATAATCTTCAGATTATAATCCTGTACATACTATCTTTGTTTTTCATAAAATAGCTTATGGAACTTAAACTACACCGCCCTATCTGTTTTTTTGACCTTGAAACTACAGGTACCGATATTTGTAAAGACCGTATTGTGGAAATATCGATACTCAAGGTATACCCCAACGGTAATAAAGAAAGCCGTACCTGGCTCGTAAACCCGGAGAGGCCCATACCTGCCACTACCACTGCTTTTCATGGTATTACCGATGAAAAAGTAGCCGGAGAGCCAACATTCAAGGATTTGTCGCACCAGGTATATCACATGATAAAAGACTCTGACCTGGCAGGTTATAATTCTGACCGGTTTGATATTCCGCTACTGGCTGAGGAGTTATTACGGGCAGGTGTTGATTTTGATATGAAGAACCGTGTGTCGGTTGATGTGCAGACAATTTTCCATAAAAAAGAAGAGCGGACATTAAGCGCGGCCTATAAGTTCTATTGCGGCAAGATACTGGAAAATGCCCATAGTGCCGCAGCTGATACCAATGCTACTTACGAAATACTAAAATCGCAGCTGGATAGGTATGAGGATCTTGAAAATGATGTAAAAGCACTCGCAGAATTCACCTCCAGGAAAAATAATGTTGATTTTGCCGGCTATATATGCCGCGACAAGGATGACGAAGAAATATTTACTTTTGGAAAATTTAAAAATGTTAAGGTTTCTGAAGTGCTTGAAAAAGAACCGGGCTACTATGGCTGGTTCCAGAGCGCCGACTTTCCATTATATACTAAAAAAGTCCTCACGGCAATAAAACTTCGTAAACTAAATAATAAATTAGCATAATAACCAGGCTGTAAAATGAAAATTATATGTATTGGGCGCAATTATGCCAGCCATGTGGAAGAACTAAAGAACGAAAGGCCACAGGAGCCTGTTATTTTCCTCAAACCTGATACCGCCGTGCTGCAGAAGCAATTTCCTTTTGTAATACCTGAATTTAGCAATGATGTACACCATGAAGTAGAGGTACTGGTAAAGATTAATAAAGTAGGCAAATATATCGATCCTAAATTTGCACATAAATATTATGATGAAGTAGGGCTGGGTATTGATTTTACTGCCCGTGACCTGCAGGCTAAACTAAAGGAGAAAGGCCTCCCGTGGGAAAAAGCAAAAGCCTTTGATGGCTCTGCCGTTATAGGCGAATTTATTCCTAAAGCGGAATTCGCAGACCTCAACAATATAAATTTTGAACTCAGCAATAACGGCATAGTTGCGCAAAAAGCCACTACAGCCGCAATGCTCTGGAATATTGATCAACTGGTCTCCTATGCTTCGAGGTATTTTACACTCAGGACGGGTGACGTACTGTTTACAGGGACTCCCGAAGGCGTTGCAAAAGTAAATCCCGGTGATGTTCTGGAAGGTTTTATAGAAGGTAAAAAACTATTCAGGGTACAGGTCAAGTAATGGCACTTACATACAATCTATTAAAAGTAAACGCAATTTCAGACAATGATGCTCAGTTTGCAAGGCAGGTTGTAACACTTTTTATTGAGGAAGTCCCATTTGAAATTAAAAATATGAAGGATGGCCTTAGGAAAAAGAATCATCAAAAGGTTTATCATGCCGCCCATAAAATAAAGCCTACACTCGACCTTCTCGGCATGGACCTGGCTTATGAAGACGTACTTACCATCGAGGCCTGGACAAGGGCAGAGGGTAAAAAAAAAGAAATAAAAGAAGTCATAAAAAGCCTTAAGCTACAGGTAGACCAAACAGTCCGTGAACTTATTAAAGATTATAACCTTTAAAAAAATATGAAAGCTGCTATTATTACTGTAGGGGATGAGATACTTATCGGCCAGATTACCGATACCAATTCCGGATATATAGCCAAAGCGCTCGATAAAATCGGGATAGGCGTTCATGAAATGCTTTCTGTGAGCGATGACCGCCTGCATATACTTAATACGCTGGCACACCTGCAAAACAGGGTAGATGTGGTTATTATAACCGGTGGCCTGGGCCCTACCAAAGATGACATCACCAAGAAAACATTGTGTGAATACTTTGATGATCACCTGGTGCGGGACCTTCAGGTTGAAGCCCATGTAATTGCGCTTATAGAACGTGCCATGAAGCGAACTGCCAGCCAGATAAACAAAGACCAGGCCCTGGTTCCTTCAAAAAGCACGGTACTGCACAACGCCGTAGGTACTGCTCCGGGCATGTGGCTGCACAAAGGCAACACTGTTTTTATCTCGCTGCCGGGAGTCCCTTATGAGATGAAATATTTAATGGAAAATGAGGTAATACCCCGCCTCAAGGTACAGTTTGAAAGGCCGTATATCATCCATAAAACTATATTGACCTATGGTCAGGGTGAAAGCCACATTGCCGAACGCATAGAGGGCTGGGAAAACAACCTTCCGGCATTTATAAAGCTGGCCTACCTGCCCAGCCCCGGCAGGGTAAGGCTCAGGATGACGGCAAGAGGTACTGAAGAAGCGTTGCTCAGGGAAGCTATAAACACCCAGACCGAAAAACTGAAAGTACTGATAGGCGATATTATAGTAGGCTATGATGAAGATGAAACCATTGAAGTTGCGGTAGGTAAGGCCCTTACACTGAAAGGCCTTACAATAGCAGCTGCAGAAAGCTGTACGGGCGGAAGGATAGCACAGCTCGTAACTTCGGTTCCGGGGGCATCGGCTTATTTCAGGGGAGGTATTGTTACCTATGCCACCAAATCAAAAACAGGTGTCCTGGGCGTGCCGGAAGAAGTCATAGAGAAACATTCGGTAGTAAGCGCGGCGGTTGCTGAAGAAATGGCAACTCGTGCCAAAGCGCTTTTTGGTGCTGATTTTGCCGTGGCGACTACAGGTAATGCAGGCCCGGCAAAAGGCGATTCTGATGCTGAAGTAGGTCGGGTTTTTATTGGCTTTGCCACACCCGGGGGTGTATATAGCGAAGTTTATGACCTGGGCCAGCCACGGGAAAAAGTTATTGAAAGGGCAGCCTCAAAAGCGCTGGAAATGATTTATAAAGAAATTTTGAAAAACTAACTCATTGTATTTGTGTAATACATTTATTTTTCATTTCTTTGCACCCTGATTTTGAATAACGATATAAAAGCGATAAATAATGTCAAGAGTTTGTGCCCTTACCGGTAAAAAAGCGATGGTTGGAAATAACGTTTCCCACGCAATGAACAAGACTAAAAGAAAATTTAGTGTTAACTTAGTGAAGAAGCGTTTTTATCTTCCTGAAGAAGACAGGTGGATCACTCTAAGGGTAGCCGCTTCAACTATCAAAACGATTAACAAAAACGGAATTGCCGCAGTCCTTAAAGAAGCTAAGGCTAACGGTTTTATTAAATAATCCGGTTCCTACATAAATATACAGCAAGATGGCAAAGAAAGGTAACAGAATCCAGGTAATTTTAGAGTGCACCGAGCATAAAGCTTCAGGTGTGCCGGGAACATCAAGGTATATCACTACCAAAAACAAAAAAAATACTCCTGACAGATTAGAGATTAAAAAATTTAATCCTATTTTGAAGCGAGTGACTGTTCATAAAGAAATAAAATAATATTTACGAGTCATGGCAAAGAAAACCGTTGCAACGTTACAAACAGCTTCAAAGAGGTTAACAAAGGCTATCAAAATGGTGAAGTCGCCTAAAACAGGCGCTTACACTTTTGTTGAGGCCGTAATGTCTCCTGAAGAAGTGGATGCATTTCTTAAGAAGAAATAATATCCTTTACGATATATAAAAAAGCTACTTTCAGTTGATGAAAGTAGCTTTTTTATTTTTTATATTTACTCAAAATACACACAGAGACACTATTTCATTATGAATTTCTTTAAAAAAATATTTTCTTCTGAAAAGAAAGAAAACCTTGACAAGGGGTTAGAGAAAACCAAAACCTCTTTTTTTTCAAAACTATCCAAAGCCATTGCGGGAAAATCAAAAGTTGACGATGAGGTGCTTGATAACCTTGAAGAGATACTTGTATCATCGGACGTAGGGGTAAATACAACCCTCAGAATCATTGAGCGTATTGAAGAACGCGTTTCCCGCGATAAATATATGGGTACGGATGAACTAAACCTCATACTCCGCGAGGAAATAGCCGGCCTGCTATCGGAAACCAACAGTGGTGAAGCTACCGATTTTGAAGTTCCCGCAGATAAAAAACCTTATGTGATTATGGTTGTCGGTGTTAATGGTGTCGGTAAAACAACCACTATTGGCAAGTTGGCACACCAGTTTAAACAAGCTGGGCATAAAGTGGTGCTGGGTGCTGCCGATACCTTCCGCGCGGCGGCTATAGACCAGCTCCAGGTTTGGGCAGACAAGGTAGGCGTGCCTATAGTACGGCAACAAATGGGCAGTGACCCGGCATCGGTAGCCTTTGATACCCTGCAGAGCGCTGTAAGCCAAAATGCGGATGTTGTAATTATTGATACTGCCGGCAGGCTCCACAATAAAGTAAACCTGATGAACGAGCTTACCAAAGTGAAGCGTGTGATGCAAAAAGTTGTGGGCGACACCCCGCATGATGTACTGCTGGTACTTGACGGCTCCACAGGGCAAAATGCATTCGAACAGGCCAAACAATTCACTGCGGCAACCGAAGTTACCTGCCTGGCTGTTACAAAACTTGACGGAACTGCAAAAGGCGGGGTTGTAATAGGTATATCAGACCAGTTCCGGGTACCGGTCAAATACATTGGCGTAGGTGAAGGAATTGAGGACCTTCAGGTGTTTAATAAATATGAATTTGTTGATTCGTTTTTTAAATAAGCCCGCTTACAGTTTAAAATTATATTACAGATAAACCACAAAACAGTTTACACCAGCAATAATACCAACCAATTAACCATAAAAACTATGCACAAAATTACAATTCTCTTCGTAGCCCTACTGTCAGCTCCAATGCTTTTGGGGCAGGAAAAGCAGGGATATTACATTACCACAACAGGCGAGAAAGTGGAGGGCTACTTTAAACAAAGTGATTTTAATAATCCGGATAATTTGTATTTCAAAACCCTTCCTAATGAACAGTTCAGGCAACTTGACAAGGAAAATTTACGCGAGTATGGCATTGAAAACATGTATAAGTACATCAGACGTACAGTAAATGTCGACCTCTCCGAAATGAATGATCTTAAAAGAATGGCCAACAACAAAAATCCTGTCTATAGCAAGGCGGAACTGTTTCTTAATATCATAGCCGAAGGGGCTGCCTCCCTATATTCTGCCAAAGTAGGTACTTCAACCGCTTTTTTCTACTCGCTTAACAGCCAAGACGAAATAAAACAACTCATATACAAAAAATATATCAGCAGTGCAGCCAATTCAAAAGTGGAAGAAAATAATCTTTACCGGCAGCAGTTATACGAGAATCTGAATTGCGGTAACAGGCCGGTAAAAGAATTTACGACCATCCGATATACCAAAAGTGATTTGCTCAATACAGTAAAAGCCTACAATGACTGCTCAGGATCAACAACTGTTGCTTACACTAACAAAGGCAGTAACGAATATCAGCTAAAGTACCGTATATATGCGGGTGCCGCTACAGTAGATTTTTCTGTAGAAGACGCCCTCGTAAAGGGACAAGAAGATAATGCAGGCTCTTCAATAGCCGCAGGTTTTGAAGTTGCGCTACGGTCTCCATCAAAAAGATGGGAGTATTTTGCAATCTTTGAGTATCAAAAAATAAAGGCAGAAGTCGTGGGGTTCAGATACCAGAACTTTAATACTACCCGTTCTAATTATGACATGGATGCCCGGGCTTTTAATCTGTATTTTGGGGCGCGATACAACTTATACTTTAGCAAAAACAATAAAATTTTTGCCGATGCTGCTTTTGGGTTATGCAGGACAAGCGGCGACATCTATATTAAAACAGAAATAGTTCCTAATACCAGCCCCGCATACACCATTATCGACCAAAATTTCACCCTTGGCGTGCGGTATAGCAATACATGGAGGTTTGGCACTGGATATGAATTCAAGGATAAATATGCAGTTATGGCAAATCTGGAAACCGATAAAGAAATAGGCGCTATGTCACAATCCCAAGTCGCGCTCAACGGGCTTATAAGCAGGCTTATGCTTTCGTTCAGATACACCTTTAATTAATACCACTTAGGCCGGCTTACCGGCCGGCCTTTTCATTTGTACACACCTTATAAAGGCAATCCTTCTTTTTATGAGCAGCAAAGGCTGGCGCATTTTTGCACAGGCTTGGACCCGCTGTGCGCTATATCTCCCCACCGCGAAAGCAGGCGGTGGGGAGGATGCCGCTTCCATCGGGGCTGGTAGGAATTGCCAGGTTTTATTCAGGAAGTGCAGTTAACAGCAATCAAAACTAGTTCTGTATTACCGCATTTATTTTCTCCCACAGCACATAATCAAAATCAGAAAGGGCAAAACTAGTCCCGTCAGCTGCCTCGCCCATGCGTATCACTACCATTTTGCGTGAAGGCACAACATATATTTTCTGGTCATTCTTCCCTAATGCCATGTACATATCTGAGGGCCCTGAAGGTACAAGGCTGCCGTTAAACTGGAGTTGTGTCTGGGGTAACCTGTAACTCTCCCTGCCATTCAGCCACCACAGGTAGCCATAGGCCTTATTAATGCCCTGCGATGTGCTTGTGCATTGGCTAAAATAGTTTTCATTTACAATCTGTTCCTCCTTCCATTTTCCCCTGTTGAGTGCCAGTAGCCCAAACCGTGCCATACTGCGGGTAGTACTCCAGTATACGCTTAGGTCCTCACCGCTCTCCAGCCATGCGCCTGTCATGCCTATCCTGTTGCGCAGTTTTGTGTTGAAATAGCTGCTCCAGCTCTGCCCGCTGGCCTGCGCTACCACATCCTACAGTTTCACATACACATTATGGTAGGCCCAGCGTGAGCCGGCATCAGCCACATATTGCAGGTTGGCTGGCGATACACCATCACCCAGGGCATCATTGAGCCCTGAGGTCATGCTGAGCAGGTGCCGGCAGGTAATCAGGTTTTCTTTTGCTAAAGGCGCGCTCGTCCAGCCGTTGCCCAGGTAGTCTGAAACTTTGTTATTAATGTTCAGCAAACCTTCCTGTTCTGCAATACCGGTCACAGTAGCGGTGAGGGTTTTGCCCGCACTCGCCCAATACCAGGGCGAAGAAGCGGTGTGTCCGTTAAAATACTCCTCTATAACAATACGGCCATTTACGAGTATCATGAACGATTTGGTATTTTTTTGCTCCAGATAATCCAGCAGGGGCTGTACCTGGCCCTGGTTCCAGTTTAGTGATGTTATGGATTTGTTTTCCCATGTGGCGCTATTGTTCTCAGGGAAATACATTGCTTCTTCACCGGAATTACCAGCCTGTGTATCGCTGCTGTCAGACGAACAGGCTAAAATGAGTAAGGGAAATAGTAAAACTGTAAGCTTTTTCATGTTAGATACTTTACAGGTATGACCATATTATTACCAAATAGTTTAATATCAGAAAAAATCTTTTATCTGTAAAAGGTGTTTTAGCTTAACTTTGCAATACAACCTATCAGTATATGAAGAAACTATACCTACTATTACTTCCATTGCTTATACTTTCATGCACGGGGGTAAGCGAGGGCGACATAAAAAAAATTAACGGCTACTGGGAGATAGAAACCGCCGTGATGCCTGATGGCAGTGAGAAAGAATACAAAGTGAATCCTACTATTGATTATTTTGAGCTTAAAGGCAGGCAAGGTTTCCGTAAAAAGGTAATGCCGCAGATGGACGGGACCTACCTGACAGGTGATAACTATGAAAAGATTAGTATAAGTACCGCGGAAGGTAAAACCTACCTGAACTACACAACTGATTATGCTAAGTGGAAAGAAGAAATAGTAGAGCTGAACGACGAAGAACTGGTGCTTAAGAACACCTACGGGATGGAGTACCACTATAAAAAACCTGTACCTTTTTCAGTTAAAAAATAATGGCAAAACGGCTGAACGACCATAATTCCATAGCCGATGTGCTTCGCGAGTTTATTGAGGCTAATAAGCTCCAGCCGGGCATGGACAAAATTGATGTACGTGAGGCATGGAAGCATCTTATGGGCAACGGCGTAAACAATTATACCCGTGAGATAATGCTAAAGGGAACAACGCTTTATGTGGAGCTTACATCGGCAGTATTGCGGGAAGAACTTAGCTATGGCAAAGAAAAAATAGTGAAAATGATCAATGAAGAGCTGAAGCGGGAAGTTGTGAAGGAAGTTGTTTTACGTTGATAGTTTAAAGTTTAAGGTTTCCATGAGCCATTGCAGGGATTATATCAAAGCGATCCGGAATATACTAAGTTGCTCACTACGCAGGCTTTGTCAGAATGAAAAAAACAAAAAATGCCGCATAAACAGCGGCATTTTTGTATCATAAAGTCCTGTGATTAGAACTGCTCTCTTCCGGCAAAGTGGAAAGCGCTTTCAATAGCAGCGTTCTCATCACTGTCAGAACCGTGTACCGCGTTCTCACCAACAGAAGTAGCATATTTTTTACGGATAGTACCTTCGGCAGCATCAGCAGGGTTAGTAGCGCCAATTAGCGTACGGAATTCCTCAACAGCGTTCTCTTTTTCAAGGATGGCAGCCACAATAGGGCCACGTGTCATGAACTCAACAAGCTCCCCGAAGAAAGGCCTGGCACTGTGCACAGCATAAAAAGCTTCAGCGTCAGCTTTGGTAAGTTGCGTAAGTTTTAAAGCCACGATCCTGAAACCTGCTTCTGTTATCATTGATAAAATTCCGCCGATGTGCCCTTTTTCAACAGCATCCGGCTTAATCATTGTAAATGTCCTGTTTGTTGCCATAGTCGTTTTTAAATTTGGCGCAAAAGTAGTGGATTTTAATTTAATACAACGTGAGTTCGATATAAAAAAGTTGTCTGTTTTGAATGAAAGAAGC
>NZ_NOXV01000258.1 GCF_002251835.1 Flavobacterium cyanobacteriorum | reverse complement strand
AAGCTGGAAATTAATTTAATACAATTTTTGTCGTGTACTTAGGAAAAATATGATAAAAAAGGAGCTATAGTTGTGAATGATGGCCCTTTAAAATTCATATCAACTTTAAACCTGAAAGAATGTCAAAATTGTAACTAATATACGAGAGAAAGGTGTTTTTAACCGGGTAATTAAATTACCGCATATATTTAATTAATAATGATTTTAACATACTGCATTTAAAATGATAACTCCACAGGAAGGTGACTTTTAAAAGAGTTGAAAAGATATAGTAAATAATTTATGGCTTTCCCACATTATGCGCAACCGGACTCTAAAGACTGCGGCCCTACATGCCTTAAAATCATTGCAAAACATTATGGCAAAAGCTTAAACATTCAGGCCTTACGCAATTTATCGGAAACTACTCGCGAAGGCAGTAACTTACTAACCCTAAGTGAAGCCGCAGAGAAAATAGGATTTAGGACATTAGGGGTAAAATTATCAGTCAATAAATTAGAAGAAGCACCTTTGCCGTGTATTTTACATTGGAATAATAATCATTATGTGGTTCTTTATAGAGTCAAAAGTCAAAAGTTGAAAGTTAAAAGGTTTTATGTTTCTGACCCTGCTCACGGTTTATTAGAATATACAGAAGAAGAGTTTTTAAAGTTTTGGATAGGCAACAACGCTACTAATCAAACCGAAGAGGGCATTGCCTTATTAGTAGAACCAACGCCAAAGTTCTATAACCAAGAAGACGATGCTAAAAGTAATATGTTTAATAGTCCCCTTTGGGGCTTGGGGGCTTATGTACGCCCCTACAAATCTTTTGTTGTTCAGTTAGCCATCGGTTTACTGGCGGGTAGCTTGCTCCAGCTCATTTTCCCTTTCTTAACACAAAGCATAGTTGATGTAGGCATCCAAAACCAAAATATCCATTTCATTTATTTGGTGTTGTTTGCACAGCTTTTATTGTTCTTTGGAAAAACGGCTTTAGAATTTATTAGAAGCTGGATTTTGCTGCACCTTTCAACCAGGATTAATATTTCCCTTATTTCCGATTTTTTTATCAAATTAATGAATTTGCCTATTTCTTTTTTTGATGTAAGGATGACAGGCGATATCATGCAACGCATTAATGACCACCACCGCATCGAAAGGATAATAACCACCTCATCGTTATCAGTTTTATTTTCAATGGTTAATATGCTTATTATGGGCGGCGTTTTGGCCTATTACAGCCTGAAAATATTTGCGGTTTTCTTTGCAGGAAGTATCTTATACTTTGGCTGGGTGATAGTGTTTTTAAAACGTAGGGAGGCACTGGATTATAAACGTTTTGCCGAAGTTTCACAAGAGCAAAGTAAAGTAATGGAACTCATCAATGGCATGCAGGAAATAAAACTCCACAATGCCGAAAAACAAAAACGCTGGGGTTGGGAACACGTCCAGGCACGGCTCTTTAAAGTCTCGATGAAAAGCCTTGCTTTGGAACAAACCCAAAATATAGGTTCCAATTTTATCAATGAACTTAAAAATATCATTATTATTTTTCTCTCGGCAAAACTGGTTATAGACGGCCACATTACCCTGGGCATGATGATGGCCATCAGCAGTATTGTGGGAAACCTCAATGGCCCGGTTTTACAGCTAATTGGGTTTATAAGGGAGGTACAAGATGCAAAAATTTCATTGGCAAGGCTTTCTGAAATACACGATAAAGAAGATGAATCCCAGCAAGAAGCGTCACAAACTAATGATATTCCATTAGAAAGTGATATAGTCTTAAAAGATGTGTCATTTAGATACATAGGTTCCGACAGGGTAGTATTAGAAAATTTGAATTTGACTATTCCAGCCAATAAAATAACAGCAATTGTAGGAACCAGCGGCAGCGGCAAAACTACTTTAATGAAGTTATTGTTGAAATTTTATGACCCAGTTTCGGGTTCCGTTTCCATTGGAAAAACTAATTTAAAAGATATCAAACAAAAATCCTGGCGTTCACACATTGGAACAGTCATGCAAGAAGGATATATCTTCAATGACACAATTGCCAATAACATTGCCGTAGGGGAAGATGTAATTGATAAAGAACGTTTAGTGTATGCTGCCGATGTAGCCAATATTTTAAGTTTTATTCAGGAATATCCCTTAGGGTTCAATACCAAAATAGGGCAGGAAGGCATAGGCATGAGTACCGGCCAAAAGCAGCGGTTACTTATTGCGCGTGCCGTTTACAAAAATCCTGAAATGCTTTTTTTTGATGAAGCAACATCTGCTTTAGATGCTAATAACGAGAGAGAAATCATGGAAAAGTTAACTATTTTCTTCAAAAATAAAACGGTAGTTATCATTGCCCACAGGCTCAGTACCGTGATGAACGCAGACCAGATCCTGGTTTTAGAAAAAGGCAAAATTATTGAAACCGGAAATCATGACTGGCTGGTAGCTAAAAAAGGAAACTACTATAAATTAGTAAAAAATCAATTACAATTAGGAAATTAACAATGCCGGGACATAATGATATAGAATTAAGAAGTGAAGAAGTACAAGATATACTCACAAAGGTTCCCGGCTGGGTTTTGCGGTGGGGTTCGCTCATTATTTTGAGTATTATAATAATTTTGTTCGGGGTTTCTTATTTGGTAAAATACCCGGACATCGTCACTGCCGAAATAACCATTACCACTTCTGTACCGCCTGAAAAACTGGTGGCCAGGACATCAGGAAAAATTGAAGCAATATTAATAGGCGATAAACAAAAGGTCGATAAAAACACACCGCTGGCCGTGATTGAAAACGCGGCTGATTATAATGATGTTTTTCTCCTGAAAGCCATTACCGATACGATATCCCTGGCCCGTTCTGAATTCCCGTTCCATAAATTACAGGCAGCGCAATTAGGTGAAATCGAAGCGAGTTTTGCCCTGTTCCACAAGGAATATACAGCAAGTGAACTAAACAGGCAATGGCAGCCCCACAAAGTAGAATCCGGCGCCCAGCATTTTGAAGCCATGCAATTAAAAGAACGTTTACAGCTTTTGGAAGGGCAAAAAGAAATAAACAAATCAGAACTGCAATTGATAAAAACGGATGTGGAACGCTATGATAAATTGTATAAAAAGGGCGTCATATCGGCACAAGAAATGGAAAAGCAACGATTGGTACACTTGCAGGCAGAAAAAAATTATAAAAGCCTGTTAAGCAGTATTTCGCAAGTAAAATCATCCATCAACGAATTAAACAGGAACAGCAAAACCACCCTGATAAACGAAAGCACTACTACCGCCAATTTAGAGCGAAGCCTGACGCAGGCTTTTTACCAACTGAAAAAAGCAATCAAAGACTGGGAACTGAACTATGTGTTCCGCCCGTCGGTAAAAGGAACCGTATCATTTTTACAAATCTGGTCGGTAAACCAGACTATCAATGCCGGCGAAAACATGTTTGCCATAATCCCTTCGACAGAAAAAGGATACATAGGGAAAGCAAAGGCAAAAGCTGAAAATTCAGGCAAAATCAAGGCGGGGCAGCGGGTTCATATCCGCCTGGCCAATTTTCCCGACAGGGAATTTGGAATGCTCAGGGGAGTAGTTAAAAACATATCGCTTACCCCGGACAAAGAAGGTAACCTATTGATTGATGTTTGCCTGGTCAGGGGTTTGGAAACATCATACGGCAAGCACATTGACTTCCGGCAGGAAATGCAGGGGACGGCCCAGATTGTTACTGAAGATTTACGATTACTGGAACGATTGCTGTATCAGTTTCGGGGCATCTCTGGGAGGTAGAGCTTTGTAACAATGCGCCATGGTTGCTATTGCTGTTTTGTGAGGTGAGAGCGTCAAAAAACAACCCATGAATGCAAGGATTTTTTCATGCTTTGCCCCGGCCGGGACGCAGTGCCGTTTTGGTTTAGCCCCGATCGGAGCGGCATCCTCCCCGCCGCCGCCGCTTATGGCGGCGGGGAGATAGAGCGGAGAGCGGGACTTGCGTGGCCTGGTGTGCCAGGTATTTGCTGCTCCCAAGGCATAAACCTTACGTATTGCAGATTTTGGCGGGTATGCCGGTAGCTCAAAAGGCGATGTTGCCGGCGAGTTCCCTAAGGGTTGTTTCTGAAACTTTGGCGTTGTATTGTGCGGTGCTGTTGCGCGCTATGGCATTTACATAATTAAGCTGGGCCGTGCGTACTTCAAGTGTTGTGATAGTACCTATGCGGTATTTTTCCATGGTGATATCCAGGTTCTGCCTTGCTATTTCCTCATTTCGTTTTTCGAGCCCCACCAGCTCAAGGTTAGTAAGGTAGGTTTGATAGGCAGCCATAAGCTGCGAGTTTACTGACTGTGCCTGCTGCTTTACCTGCACATCGGTATTATCTATCTGCAGCTTTGCTATCCTTTCATTCCTTCGTTGCAAAAAGCCGTTAAAGATGTTAATTGAGGCCGACAGGCCGTAACTGAACCCCCGGCCTGAGTTTTCCCTCGCAAACCCAAGGCTGTTTTCTGATTCTGTGAAGATATAGCCTGTAGTAACGGCTATCTGCGGATACCTGTTGGCCTTCACCTGTTTCAGGTTGAGTTCCGCTACGCGTTTGTTTATAAGCGCTATCTGTATCTGCGGGTTTTGCTGCCCCGCCAGCGCCATTAGGTCGGCCAGTTGCAGCTTAGTATCAATAACCACAGAGTCGGCCACCACAAAATCAGTGGCCAGGTCCCGCGCCATCAGTTCATTCAGGTAGGTTTTGGTATTGCGGTAAAGTTCCTTCTGCCTCAGGTAATTGGTCTGGTCGGTGTTAAGGTCAACCTGCGCGTTAAGCACCTCAAGCCTGGCCGCCTTACCTATAGTAAACCTGTTTTCGGCAGTAGTAACCCGTTGCCTGGATATTACAATAGCCGTATCAAGGGCCTTTAGCATCTGCTGCTGCTGTACCAGGTCAAAATAGGTAGTCATTACATCGCTCACGGCGGTAAGCACGGTAAGTTTCAGCTCCGTCTGCCCCAGTTTTTCAAGTTCCTGCAACTGGTCATACCGTGCAAACATGCGCAGGCCGTCAAAAATCGTCCATCCCAGGTTAACGCCATAGTTGCGGTTATTGTTCCTTGCATTGTCAAGCTCCTGCACTGTGCCGTCGCTGCGGGTTTGCGTAGAGTTTTGTATAGCATTGTCCTGGTTAAAGGTTGCCGATACATTAGGCAACATACCCGCATTGGCCCAGCTTACATTCTGCTCATCAATCTTAAGGTCATTTGATGCCAGCTTTATATCATAATTATTTTCAAGCGCTATGGCTACTGCTCTTTTCAGCGTAAGCAAAGGCCTTATGCTATCCTGCGCCGTAAGGGTAGTAACATAAAGCATGGCTGTAAAAAAAACTATTCTTTTCATCCTTAGTCTTTAATTGCGTCAAACTCCGGGCGGTGCTTCTTTGGCCTCGACCACATATAATAAACAGCCGGGATGACAAACAGGGTGAGTAGCAACGAAAATACGGTACCGCCTACAATTACAACCCCCATGCCTATACGGCTGGTTGATGCCGCACCTAATGACAGCGCAATAGGCAATGCACCCAGCGCAATGGCTAGACTCGTCATTAATATTGGGCGTAGCCTCGACTCCGCCGCCTCAATGATAGCATCATATTTTGATTTGCCTTCTTCGCGGAGCTGGTTGGCAAATTCTACTATAAGGATACCGTTCTTGGTTACGAGCCCGATAAGCATGATGATCCCTATCTGGCTGAAGATGTTCCACGTTTGCCCGAACAGCCATAAAGATAACAGCGCTCCGGCCACAGCCATAGGCACGGTAAGTATAATTATGAACGGATCAATAAAACTTTCAAACTGGCCGGCAAGGATGAGGTATATAAGCAATAATGCCAGGCCGAAGGCAAAAAGCGTATTGGAGCTACTTTCTACATAATCCCTTGACTCCCCGCTAAGGTCAGTAGTAAAAGTATCATCAAGCACTTTTTCACGCGCGCGCTCCATAGCCTCTATGCCATCGCTTATGCTCCTGCCGGGCGCAAGGCCGGCAGATACTGTAGCCGACATGAACCTGTTGTTGTGGTATAGCTGCGGCGGGCTGCTCTGCTCCTCAACCGTTACAAGGTTATCCAGTTGTATCAGCTGGCCGGTGTTGCTCTTAACATAAACAGAAGTGAGGTCAAGGGGTGCATCACGGTCTTCTTTTTCAAACTGGCCCATTACCTGGTATTGTTTGCCGTTCATCATAAAATAACCGAACCGTTGGCCGCTTAGTGACAGCTGCAGCGTCTGCGCCACATCAAGCAATGATACGCCAAGGCTCTGCGCCTTTTCCCTGTCAAGGGTTACATTTATTTCCGGCTTGTTAAACTTCAGGTTTACATCGGTCATGGAAAATGTAGGGTCCTTGCTTATCTCATCCATAAACGGCGGTATCTTTTCACGTAGCTTATCAAAGCTTTGTGCCTGGATAATATACTGCACCGGAAAGCCTCCCCTGCGGTTTACGGCTATAGTGGGCTGCTCTGATACTGATGTCCTGGCTTCAGGGTAGCGCTTAGTCCATTTAGTAAGGTTTTCCGCAATCTCTTTCTGGGACCGTTCCCTTTCCCCCGGCTCAACCAGCGCAATCCTGATGCGCCCGCTGTTTACAGAAGCTGAGCCGAATCCCGGAGAGGTAATAACCAGGCTTACCTTTTTTTCGGGTATAGAATCATTGATAAGCTTTTCCAGGTCCTGCATGAACCGGTCCATATAGTCATATGACGCGCCCTCGGGGCCGGTAACATTTACCCCCACAAAACTGCGGTCATCATACGGTGCGGTTTCTTTCTGCAATATAGTAAAGAACAGTGCAATAAGGCCAATACAGCCAATGAGCACCGGGAAACTCAGCCATTTGCGCTTCATAAAGTTTTTAAGCGTATTGGCATAGCCCGAGTTCATCTTTTCAAAATAGGGCTCGGTAAAGTTATAGAACCTTGATTTTTTATGCACATCGCCTTTCATGAGGTAGGCATTTAGCATAGGGGTAAGCGTAAGGGATACAAATGCCGAGACAAGCACTGCGGAGGCAATGACGACCCCGAACTCCCGGAACAGCCTGCCAACAAATCCTTCAAGGAATATTACAGGGAGAAATACCGCTGCCAGTGTAACCGAAATGGATATTACAGCAAAAAATATTTCGTTAGCCCCTTTCATGGCAGCCTCTATAGGTGTCATGCCCTCTTCCACTTTTTTGAAGATATTTTCCGTTACTACAATACCGTCATCAACTACAAGCCCCGTTGCCAGCACTATGGCCAAAAGCGTAAGTACGTTTATAGAGAAACCGAATATATACATGATGAAAAAAGTGGCTATAAGCGAAACCGGTATATCCAGCAGGGGGCGCAGCGCTATGGCCCAGTCCCTGAAGAACAGGTAAATGATAAGGGTAACCAGCACCAGCGACAGCACCAGCGTTTCGGCAACTTCATGTACTGATTTTTTTATAAATGCCGTGTTATCAATAGCTATATTAAGCTTCAGGTCTTCGGGCAGGTCTTTTTTCATTTGCTCAAACTGCCCGTAAAAAGCATCGGCAATTTCAATATAATTGGTGCCCGGCTGGGGTATAATAGCAAGACCCACAAGCTGTTGGCCGTTGTTGGTCATTTTGGTTTCAAGGTTTTCCGGGCCCAGTTCGGCACGGCCAACATCGCTTAGTTTTACTATCTTTTCTCCTTCCGATTTAATGATAATATCATTAAACTGTTCCGGAGTTGAAAGGTTACCCATAGTTTTTACCGTAAGCTCGGTGTTGGTCCCTGTGAGTTTGCCTGTAGGCAGTTCCACATTCTGCCGGTCAAGCGCATCACGTACATCGGCTACAGTAGCACCATAGGCTGCCAGTTTCACAGGGTCTATCGAGAGGCGCATGGCATAGCGTTTCTGTCCCCATATCTGCACGCTGCTCACGCCCGGAATGGTTTGCAGCCTTTCTGCAATCACATTTTCGGCAAAATCGCTCAGCTCAAGCGGGTTCCTGGTAGCGCTTTGTACCGTCATGGTTATTATCGGTTCTGAGTCGGCATCCGCTTTAGATACCACCGGTGGCGCGTCTATATCCTGCGGCAGGTTCCTTATGGCCTGCGACACCTTGTCGCGCACATCATTAGCGGCTTCCTCCAGATCTTTCTCCAGGTTGAACTCTACCGTAATATTGCTTGAGCCCTGGTTACTGGACGATGTTATATTCCTGATACCGTCAATCTGGTTAATTGCCTTTTCCAGCGGCTCGGTTATCTGCGATTCTATAATATCGGCATTGGCTCCCGAATAGCTGGTACGGACCGATATCTGGGCCGGGTCAATAGAAGGGAACTCCCTTACCCCAAGGAACGTGTAGCCTATTATCCCGAACAGGATGATTGCCACGTTCATCACGATGGTAAGTACAGGCCTCTTTATGCTTAGTGTTGATAAACTCATTGTTCAGCCTTCCTGTTAACCGATACCTTTACCGGCGCATCGTTCTTTAGGATTAATACACCTGTAGTTATTACCGTGTCGCCGGCATTTAGCCCGCTGAGTACCACTACATCCTTTTCTGTACGTGTACCTGTTTCAACCATTATTTCCTTTGCTTTACCGTTATCCGCCACAAAAACCTTTTTGCCTCCCTGCACGGGCACTATGGCTTCAGTGGGTACTAAAAAAGCATCCTCTATCTTTTCAAGCGGCAGGGCAACACTTGCGAAAGTTCCCGGCAGGAGCTTTCCGTCAGTATTCTCTGCAATAGCCCTTACCCTCAGGGTGCGTGTAGCTACTTCTACAGCAGGTTCAATAGCGTAAATCTTGGCACGGAATGTATCCGGTATGCCCGAAACCGTAAAAGTTATCTCCGAGGCAGGCTTTAGCTGCGCGGCATACTTTTCGGGTATGGAAAATGTGAGTTTTATCCGGCTGCTGTTCACTAGTGTGGTTATCAGCGTTTCCGATGTTACAAAAGTACCCGGCGAAATGTTCCTTAACCCTATAATACCAGAGAAAGGAGCCCTTATGCTGGTTTTGGCCAGCTGTGCATTGATAAGCTGTGTCTGTGCCTGGGCTGTTTTATAATCGGCGGTGGCAATATCATACTCTTCCCTGCTAATAGCTTCCTTTTCATAAAGAAGCCGTGCCCGCCTGGCATTTTCAGCTGCAAGGCCCTGCCTTGTACGCACCTCGCCGAGCCGCGCACGCAGCTCTAAATCATTTATTTTTACGAGCACCTGCCCTTTTGTTACCCTTGCGCCTTCAGTAAAATATATTTTTTCTGCTATGCCTGCTACCTCGCTCCTTATTTCAACCTGCTCATTTGCCTCAACTGAGCCTGACAGGGACAGCGTGTTGGCAAATTCCTGTGGGGCTACTACAATACCGCTTACGGTCATTGGCGGCTTTTTACCGCCACCCTGGCCGGAGGCGCCTTCTTTCTGTGCTGCATTTTGTGTTATCCTGTAATATAGTAAAGCCCCTATTCCCGCTATGATTATTGTATATACAATATATTTTATCTTCATCTCTGTTTGTGGTAAAAAGCAAACACAAATCTAAAATTTTCCCGCCCCTTTAACTACAGTATTATTTATTTTAACAAAATATTACGCCTGTTGATTCTGTGGTTAATGAAGGCTTACGAGTGGTACATTAATATTATAACTGTAAAAAAATATTTTTAGTTAAAACTAAATTTTTAATTTTGTACATCTAATATAAAGCCATGAAAATTTATATATGCCTTTTGTCCCTCGTGTTCGCACCCCTCTCGGCTCAGGTTACCATGTCCGGAAAAATAACCGATGCCGGAGGCCCTGTACCCGGAGCTAATGTTGTTATTCCTTCGCTTGGCCTCAGTACAGCAGCCAATGAAGAAGGTATTTACACACTTGGCAGTATACCCGCCGGCAATCATGAGATTGTTTTCAGCAGTGTAGGCTACAGGACCGCCAGGCGGAAGATTAGTTTTACATCAGCACCCCTTACCGTAAATATTGTACTTGAAGAGGAGGATAACTCCCTGGAAGAATTAGTAATTACGGGTACCATGAAGGAAGTTAGCCGCACCGAAAGCCCTATACCTGTAGAAATTGTTACCTCCAAACTTTTCAAAAAGAACCCTACTGCCACATTGTTTGAGGCCGTAGGAATGGTTAATGGGGTGCAGCCACAGCTCAACTGCAGCGTGTGCAACACCGGCGACATACACATCAACGGCATGGAAGGTCCCTATACCATGATACTAATTGACGGTATGCCCATAGTAAGCGCCCTTTCTACAGTATATGGACTGAACGGTATCCCCAACAGCATAGTTGACCGTATAGAAGTGGTTAAGGGGCCCGCATCATCTTTATACGGTTCAGAAGCTATGGGGGGCATTATCAATGTGGTAACCAAAAGCCCGCTAAAAGCACCCGCCATAAGCGCAGATGTTTTTACTACCAGCTGGGGAGACCTGAATATGGACGCGGCAGTACGCCTTAAAGCAGGCCCGGCAACAGGGCTGTTAGGTGTAAATTATTTTATATTCAAAGAGCGGCATGACCACAACCGCGATAACTTTACGGATGTTACGCTGCAGGACAGGGTATCAATATTCAATAAATGGAACTTTGAGCGAAAAGATAACCGTATGGCAAGCATTGCCGGAAGGTACGTGTATGAGGACCGCTGGGGCGGCGAGATGCAGTGGAACAAAAGTTTCCGCGGAAGTGATGTGGTATACGGCGAAAGCATATATACCCGCCGTGCGGAACTTATAGGGCTATACCAGCTGCCCCTGGAGGAAAAGATATATACACAATATTCCTACAACTGGCATGACCAGAACTCGTGGTACGGCAACACACCTTACATGGCTACACAACAGGTAGCCTTTGTACAGGGATACTGGGATAAGCAGTTTGGAGAAAAACATAACTTTTTACTGGGTGCTGCCCTTCGGTATACCGTATATGATGACAATACGCCCGGAACTGCAAACCCTGATGGCACCAATAATGCCTCAGTAAAAAGGCTGCCCGGTATCTTTATACAGGATGAATGGAGCATTACAGAAAAGCATAAGCTGCTGGGAGGCTACCGCTATGACTACGATGATGACCACGGCAGTGTACACTCGCCGCGGATAGCTTACAAGTTTTCACCCAACAGCAACAACACGTTCCGGGCAAGTTTCGGAACAGGGTTCAGGGTCGTCAATTTATTCACTGAAGACCATGCCGCCCTTACCGGCGCCCGGGAGGTAGTTATTGAGGAAGAACTGAAACCGGAACGTTCTTATAATGCCAACCTGAACTATGTACTTAAAATCCCTACAGAAAATTTCTTTTTAGGACTTGATATTACCGGCTTCTACTCTTATTTTACCAACAAAATTGTGGGTGATTTTGATACTGACCCTAATAAGATAATCTATGATAACCTCAGGGGCCATGCCATATCGCAGGGAGTATCATTAAATACTGACCTGACCTTTACCTTCCCGCTGAAGATACTGGCAGGAGTAACCTATATGGATGTGTACCAGATGGAAGAGAATGAAACGGGTAGCCTGGAGAGGATTGTACAGCTACAGGCGCCAAAATGGTCAGGTAATTTTGTAGCAAGCTATACACTGCCTCATGATGTATCTATAGATCTTACAGGTAATTTTTACGGCCCTATGCGGCTTCCCATACTCCCAAATGATTTCAGGCCCGGGTATTCGCCGTGGTTTTGTATTGCCAACCTGCAGCTTACCAAAAAATTCAGCTATGGGCTGGAATTTTACGGGGGTGTAAAGAACTTGTTTAACTTTACGCCAAAAGATCCTATTATACGGCCGTTTGACCCATTTGACCGCAATGTAGATGACCCTGTAAACAACCCTAACGGCTACACCTTTGACCCCAGCTATAATTATGCGTCCCTGCAGGGGCGAAGGATATTTTTAGGCATCCGTTATAATCTGTTATAAAATGAAGATAAAAGTGCTCATACTACTACTATTGCTTGGAGGTTTTGCTTTCGGGCAAAAAAAGTATGCAGTGAGCTTTGAGGAACTGCCGCTAAAGATGACAGAGAACCCAAAGCCGGTAGTTGTGAAGATATATACTGACTGGTGCGGTATCTGTAAGATACAGGATAAGCAGGTTGAAAAAGATATTGAACTTCAGCAAATATTCGCTAAAGATTTCTATTATGTGGAATTTAATGCGGAGTCCCGTGCCGATATTACCTTCAATGGCAGGACGTACAGGTTTATTCCGCATGGCACAAAAGGAGGCATCCATGAGCTGGCAGTAGCACTTGGCGGGAAGCAGCTATCTTATCCCTGCTGGGTACTGCTGGACCCTGGTTATTATGTAACTGCAAGGCACAGCGGCCTCCTGAAGCCAAAACAGTTAAAAGCTTTGCTCTCTTCGGAACCCTGACCAGCATCATGTGCCCTTTCTCAGCGCCTTAACCCCTACAGGCTCAAAGTTGATCATCTGCGCCACCATATCATAAAGCGCAGGCAGCTTTTGCCTGAATTCTTTAGGCGTTTCAAAAAAATATTCCAGTGCTACGGCTATAAATTCATACTGGTTGGTATAGGCATATTCCCTTAAATAATTTGCCTCCCTAAGCCCCGCTGCATTATCCGGATTACTTACATATGCCATTATCTTATCAAACATATCACTGTAGATTATGGCAGACGCCCCTCCTCTTTGCTTTACAGAATCAATATGCAGCGCGTGGGCAAACTCATGTAGCCCCAGGTTTAAGTTGTCACTTGTAAAGGCCATGCCTTCTACAAAATGCTTCCATGAAAAAACAACAGCCCGTGCCCCATAATTAAATTCTCCCTTGTGCAGGTTGCCGTTGGCCGACTCAAAAATATCAGGATAAAGAATGATTGCTTTAAAGATATTAGGCAGGAAACGCCGCATGCCGAAAGTGAGCATTACCCAGGTTCCAGCAATAACCAGTTTCATATCTTCTGTAACCTCAAGGCCCTTCCTGCCAAAAAACTTGTATTTTTTTATAAAGCAATGTACCCTGTGCCTGAAATAGCGTTTCCGCTTATCGGGCAGGTTACGGTAAAAAGAAAATTCTCTTTGGAGCACGGCCTGTTCCTGTGGCTGGAGTTCTTTAGGGAAAAGGTAGAAATGCACGTACAGGGGCTTATTGAAAGCCATCATCCAGGCCGATTCAATAATTTTAACCGAAATGAAAAAGAAGGTATACAGGATAAGCGCCGCAAACATCAGCAGCACAACAACTGTTACAAATATGGCAAAAGCTTCTCCCATAGCATGGCATGCCTAAAGACTTAAAATTCTACATTTTTAAAACTTTACTTCTTCCCCTACGCCAAGGCCATTATTTTTAGCGATTACCCCACACATGTGGAACAGCATGCGTGCGCCAACGTTACCGTCCCAGTCATCATTTTCGCCGGGGGCAACTTCAACCAGGTCAAAACCTATAATTTCTTTGCCCGATGCTGCCAATTTACTGAAGAGGTAGGAAGCCTGCTCAAAAGAAAAACCTCCCGGTACAGGTGTGCCTGTATTGGGGCAGTACCACGGGTACATACCGTCAATATCAAAACTGATGCAAACCTTTTGCGGCAACGCATTTATAATGTTATCGCATTGTTGTTTCCAGGTTACGCCTTCAAAAGTTTCCGCTTTTAAATCCCTGTCCGTAAATACTTTTACACGGTTCTTATACTGCTCCACAACCTCAACCTCCTGCTCTGAAAAGTCACGGATGCCCACCTGCACAATCTTTGATATCTGCGGAAGCTGTAGTGCGTTGTACATAATTGAAGCATGAGAGTACGTAAACCCTTCGTATGCTATACGCAAATCCATGTGCGCATCCAGGTGAAGGATGCCAAAATCATTATGTTTACGGGCCAAGGCGCGGTAGTAACCAAGCGGTGTGCTGTGGTCTCCGCCTAAAAGCACTACCTTTTTGCCCTTCTCCATCCAGAACTCAACACGTTGCTGTACCGCATTATGGAACTGCCCGCAAACTTCGTTTATAGTGTCGAGATCTTCCTTCAGCGTGGCATCCTCTTCCACTTTCCGGCCGGCTTCAAGCGCGGTGATAATGGGCTGTGCCAGGGCTTTGTGTTTGCGGCTTTTCTCTGCCCATTCCGTAGTCAGCCCGCTATTATCCATGTATATCCCCAGCTTCCAGAGGCCGGGGAACTCCTGGTGCAGCAGGTCTACCTGGTATGACGCTTCAAGTATGGCCTCCGGCCCGTCAGAAGCGCCGGCGCCGTAGCTTACGGTAACCTCCCAGGGTGCGGGTACAACTATAATTTCACTTTCTTCAGCGGTAAACGGCAACCCAAAAATACTTGCATCAGCTAAACCGGGCTGGCTAGGGTCAAAATTTTTTATTTTTTCTTCTTTAGTCATGTGATGATTGAATTTTCGATTGTTGGATTTTTCGATTGTTTGACATGAACCCTCTACAGACATATCAATTATTACTTTAAATCGTTTTTCTTTAATGATGACATAAATTTTGACGCCATCATGATAATCCTGTTTAATTCATATAATAAAGAATGATTTGAAGCATCATTAAGAAATCCAAGGTCATTAGATATCAGTAATTGTGTTTCCAACTCATAACAAGACCCAATAGCAATCTCTAAAAATCTGCAAAAATCTTTGTTAGAATGCCGCGAAGCGCCTTCTGCAATGTTTGAAGGTATAGATACGGCAGACCTTCGCATTTGGTTTGTTATACCAAACTTTTCACTTTGGGGAAAATTATTAGTAGCAAGATACACCTTTGAGCAAAACTTCCTGCTTATCTTCCAAATTTCAAGTTCTTTAAAATTGTGCATATATTTCCGGTGGTCGAAAAATCGAAGTATCGAAAAATCTACCTTACTTTTTATGTGATACAATTCCCTGCTTTAATATCTGCCCGAACTCATACATATCTTCAAAAGAGCAATAGAACGGCACCGGCGCCAGCCTTATAACATTGGGCTCCCTCCAGTCTACAATGACGCCATTCTTCATCAGGTACTCAAACAAAGCCCTGCCTTCACCATGAAGGAAAACCGATAGCTGGCATGCCCTTTCTTCAGGATTAGGCGGAGTGATGATCTCAAAGGTGCTATCTACCTCTTTGTCAATTTCATGCAGAATGAATTCAAGATAGGCTGTAATTAAGTCTCTTTTTGCAATAAGCGCGGTCATGCCTACCTCATCAAACATTTCAACAGAAGCCAGGTAAGGCGCCAGCGAAAGAATGGGGAGGTTGCTCACCTGCCAGCCGTTAGCACCACGCACAGGGTCAAAGGCCGGCTCCATAAGGAAGCGGCGCTCTTTGTTATGTCCCCACCATCCGGCAAAGCGAGGCAGGTCCATATCATTATGGTGCATTTCGTGTACAAAAGCACCCGATGCGTTACCCGGGCCTGAGTTCATGTACTTATAGCTGCACCAGGCCGCAAAATCTACATTCCACTCGTGCAGTTCCAGCTTTATATTGCCCGCGGCATGGGCAAGATCCCACCCTACATAAGCCCCCACGTCCTGGCCTGCTTTAGTAATGGTTTTTATATCAAAAACCTGCCCTGTGTAGTAGTTGACACCACCCATCAGCACAAGAGCAAGCTCATCGCCTACTTCTTTTATTTTGGCCAGCACATCTTCGGTGCGGATGTTGTGCTCGCCTTCCCGCCTTTTAATTTCCACAATGGCATCATCAGGGTCAAATCCATGGAATTTTACCTGGCTTTTGAGCATGTACTGGTCGCTCGGGAACGCTTTTTCCTCGCAAATAATTTTATATCGCCTGGCTGTAGGCCTGTAAAACGTAACCATGAGCAGGTGCAGGTTTACGGTAAGGGTATTCATAACGGTTACCTCTGTTGGCAAAGCACCGACAATTTTACTTAGCGGACCGGCAAAACGCTCATGGTAATCCCACCAGGGCTTTTCGGCATAGAAATGGCCTTCTACGGCCAGTTTGGCCCAGTCGTCCATCACCTCATCTACATAAGCTTTAGTGCGCTTTGGCTGCAGGCCCAGCGAATTTCCTGTAAAGTATATCACCTGCTTTCCGTTGACATGCGGAAATATAAATTCGTCGCGGTATTTAGCGAGTTTGTCTTTAGCATCCAACTGCTGTGCAAATTCACGTGTATTCTGAAATTCCATGATTGTTTGTTTGTCGGAGCGTAAAAGTAAGGAAATATTATGGTAAGATTTGAAAATTTGGAAATGTATCAATGTAATAATGTACCAATGTATCAATGTGATAATGTACCAATGTGATAATGCTACATATGCTGCCTGACGGGGAAGTAGCAGGGTGAATGTGCAGCCATTATAACCAACGCAAAGTGTTGTCCTTGCATGGTGCAATGGCAGTGCAGTAAGTGCGATAATGCCCCCTGTACCCGCTACAGCTATGGTTACGCCTGCTCACAGCCGGCCTGTGCTACTTAATAATGTAATTGCTGTGGCTGAATGTACTGCCGCGGCTTTACCATATGAAGTTACCGGCAGCAGCCTGAAAGCCGGATGTATCAATTTTAAAAGTACTGCCCCGAGAACTATAACCGCAGCCCCGAGAACTATAACCGCAGACCCGAGAACTATAACCTCAGACCCAAAAACTATAACCGAAGCCCCAAAAATTATAACCGCACCCACAAAAACTATAACCGCAGCCCCAAAAACTATAACCGCAGCACCAAAAACTATAACCGCAGCACCAAAAACTATAACCGCAGCCCCAAAAACTATAACCGCAGACCCAAAAACTATAACCGCAGCCACAAAAACTATAATTGCAGTCCTAAAAACTATAACCGCAGCCCCGGGAATTATTTATTTTTTTGTGGGGGTAATGGTTGGATGCGTGGTTTGTGTTTGTTTGCCATAAAATATGGGGGTTGCTGTGCTGTGGCCTGGCTGCTCTCAATGAGGCTTTGGGCTGATTACTTGAACTTGCGAATGTGCTTACACCTGTGGGTTGATATTTAAAACTTAGGCTCAAACCCTTTTTCTTTAAACCAATTTTCACTAATCTTATTATTGTCACTTTTTGGTTTTGGGTCTGCTTCATTCACTTTGAATGTTGTCGGCAAGTTAACTGCGTGGCCAAAAATTAAAGCGTGTTGTGTCGGAATTGAAGGCATTCTCCGCAAAATGGTTTCTGAAATATGCGGTGTTATTTGTCTAATGTGCGATAAATCTTCTGGGTTTTGTATTCTATGAACAATGAAATTGCTGCATTGTGATAATACAGTCTTTGAAAGTTCACTTGGTCGTTGGGATGAAACAAGCAAGAACATACCGTATTTTCTTCCTTCCTTAGCGATTCGTTCAAATATTTTATTAGCATCACCAAATACTTTGCCTGAATCAGTTGAGATATATCTGTGAGCTTCTTCTAAAACAAGGTTTACTGGAAACTTATTTCGTTCAGAAGATAGTCTTAACTTTTCAAATATCATCCGAGACAAAACGCAAGAAATAACTTCAATCATTTCATCGGTAGCCGAATTAAGGTCAATTATTATTACTTGAGTTTCTTTTAAGTTTTCATTTAAACCAAGAAATTGATTTACATATACGTCTGACTTCTCCGCTGTTTTGCATTCCGTTAAAAATTTAAAATCGTCTCTTTTTATTGTTTTCAATCTAGTTATCATAGATGAGCAATAATCTCTTATCTGCTTGTTTCCAAATGCTTCTTCATAAAGTATGGAAAGTTCAATTAAGTCTTCAAAATCATCAAATTTAAACTCATCATTATTGTAAGTAGGTATTGTGAAATCTGGAATTTCATATGTTTTTAGCTCATTAAGAAAGTTTTGTTGATTTTGTTGTTGCAATGCAGGAGTGCTTCCCTGAAAGCTGCCAAACTGAGAGCTAAAATGATGTTTAGATAGTATTGTTGAATTTAAACTTCCTTTGCCGAATTTTTCTAAAATCAAATGCATACGCTGTCCCTTTGCAGCTGAATTGTCTATTACTGAAACAGTTTGTTGTATTGCTTTAGAAACAACGTGATTAAAATGAGCATCTGTTTTTAAACTAGTAAAACCAAGTGCATTTCTCAAAACTGGAAGTTGTGAACGTTCGCTTGCTTTAAGTAATAAAGACCATTCGTCAATGTTTAAATACCAATGAGGTAACTCAAACATCTTGCATTCAACTCCTTCTATCTTTTCAACTGGCAATTCTGATGTTGAATAAAATTTTACATCAATGTCTTTTTTGGGATTCTTAGAGTTAAGATGCTTAAATGCTTCGTAATACTCGCCATTTACATCAAAGAAAATAAAGGTGCTTCCTGTAGCACTATTCTCTTCAAATTTATAAAGTGTTTGTAGCATTGAAGCAATTGTGCAAGATTTACCACTACCTGTATTACCTAATATTGCAGAATGACTTCCAAAGAACTTATCAATATCAAGTTTTACTTCATAATCAGGGAAAATTGTTGATTTACCAATGGGCAAAGAAGTATATCTGAATTTACAATCACATTTGCCTTTTTTACAGTCATCTGAATCTTTGCAGATTTGAACTTTTATGTTTTCAGTTTTGAAAATGGTATCAAGCTCCTTTTCTTTAATGTAAAGAACATCCGAATATAGAGTTGGATAAACACTTACCCCAAATTCAAAATTTAATGATTCATCTTTTGCATTTTTGATAGTTCCAATCGGTAACACTTCTAAGAATTTACCTGCTTGAATTTTGCTAAGTATTTGGTCAGTTGGATTTGAGAAAGGAACATTTAAGTCTTTTTCTCGCACACCTGAAACTTCCGCAACTATGTAATAATTCTGATAAGGAACAATAACGTAACTATTCAATTGTGCAAAATAATGAATGTCATCAAAACCACTGACATTGAAGTTATCTAAACCGCTTAAAAGTTCAACAGAAAAGCGGTCAGAATTAATTGCTACTACTTTGCCAATAACTCTTTGTTTATCTTCTTTTGTCATTTTAAGAGATTCTTTAAGTTATTGATTGTTGCTTCCATTTTGTGGTCTAAATCTTCAGCAGTCAAGTCAGGTAATATTTGCTCAACAAAATTTTTAAAGAAATATAAAGGTGTATAATCCGTTTTGTCAGCAGGCCATTTTTCACCGATTATCCAAATTCTAGTGTCGTTCAATTCAAGTAGTTTACCAATTGCATTCTTTTCTGTTGGTTCTCCAATTACTATTAAACGAAAGGAGGGAATTGTAAATGCTTGGAAAATCAAATTATTGATATGCTCATCGCTAAAACTATAACCAATGGTAACAAGGATATTGTTGTTTTGCATCAGTTTTTTCTGAAACTCCCTAAACAAGTCGGAGTAAGGACTTCCTAAGCTAGCATTGTATTTTAAAGGTGTGGGATGAATCATTATCGTTTCCTTTTCCCTTAATTCTTCTAATGTTGGTTCTTGAATTTCTTTTACCTTGAAAAGTTTATTTTCTCCATCTGCTTCAATCCAATTAACTGAACCGTGAATTTTATACAAGTAAAAGAAGTTATCAATTACACTCCACTTTGATTGTGATAAATCCATTTTTTCGGCTAAAGCGTAATTGAAAATTGCGGGATTAAAAAACTTGCTAATGCCACCTGTAAAGCCATTTACATAATGAATACCAAGCAAATCCATTGCTCTTTCAGAATACAAGTCGTAATTGGTCGTAAAAATGTTTAAACGTGGTAAAGTTGGATTCCTTGAAAGTAGCTTTCTATAAAACTGTTTGTAAGTTTCAATTAAAGGTTTGTCAATGCTTGCCTTTCCTTCTTCTGACTTTGCATTCTCAGCGTTCAAGCATTTTTCTAATAAAAAGTTACGTGCTTGTTTTATTATAAATTATACTTTGTTTTCATTGGTTAATTCGGCAAATGGCTTTTCTTCTTTTACATTTTCTCTGGTCTTTGAATGATAAAATGACAAGCTGTGCAGAGTTGATAAAAATGTTTCAAGGTTAGTAGAAAAGTTATCGTGTTCAACGTTTATTGATAGTTCTGTTTTAAGCCATTCTTTGGGTTCTTCAAATTCTACAAGCGTATAAAATTCTTTAGCAAGTGGAGCCATAACAGGGATTCCGACTTCCTTAAATCCTTCGTTTTCTATTTTATATGATGAACACCCGCTACCAAGTAAAAACGACAAATTTTTATTGTCTAGAACCTTTAGAAAAGCTTCTTGCAGTTTTTTAGTCTTTGCTTTTAAATCAGCACTTTCTTGACTTTCATCGCTTTCATCATCGGGTCTTCCTTTTATATTGACAAGTGTATTGTCGTTTCCTTTGTAAAAGAATATTTCCATCATTATTTAATACTTTTTGTTGGTTTAGTTTTTTTTGGCTTCTCCTTTGTAAACAAGTCTGCCGTGTATTTTTCGTAGAGCCCAAATAAAAACTCCATTCTGTTGGCTTCACTTGTAAATGCTTGTGGTCTGTAAGCCAAATCAACGGCTTTGTCCAATTCGTTGTGTGCTTTTACTAGGGCAGGTGGCATTGTTAAAGGGTCGTAAAGGTCGGCAAGTGAACTGTTAGGAAATAACTGTCTTGCATCTAATAACTTTTGTGCTGCTGTTTCAATGGCTTTTACTTGCTTCTCGCTTGGATTGTCTGGGAAAGGGTAGTTGTTATATACCAATTCATTAGAATAACGGTAATCACTTTTAATGCGACCACACATATTTTTTACCCAACTCATGTGAATGCTTGACATTAAAATTCCAAAATGATACAGTTTCGCATTTGGAATAAATGAGCAACTATTATTTACTATAGAATTTTTGTCAAAAAAACCAATAGGAATATATTTTCTATTTTCAGAAGAATGAAGAGGTATTAGAACGTAATCACTTTCCGGCTGTCTGTCTTCTCCAAACAAAGTAGGAAATGCTGCAAGTTTTTGTGTGGCTTGTCTGGTGCTTTCGGCTCTTAGTTTTCTAACGTTTTCAATTCGTTCAGTAATAAGTTTTGCATCTTTCAATTCAGTTGGATTTGCATTTTTAAGCCATAAACACCAACGCTTATGACCATTTAGAAATTCGTGAGCAGAAATAAGGGGCTTAAAAAACTTTTCTGACTTTGGTTCTTTTGCTACAAATTCATTTTTTTCTTCGTCTGTAAATAAGAAGTTACCGCCATCATTTGGCATACTTCCAAATGATATTTCAGGCACATTACAAATTGGCTTTCTTCGTTTGCCAATGAAAATATCTTTTGCATCAACCAAATAAGGATTGATATTTTTTGCTTTCAGTTCGTGGGCTTCGCCTTTAATGTCTTCATACTCAAAAATGCTCTTGTTTGCAGTGTCGTAGTTGGCGAAGCCAACTATCACACAATAAACGGCTGCATTTCCTTTGGCTTCGTTGCTCCATTTAAAAGTTCGGTGTGCAAAGTGAATTTTGATTTTGTATTTATTGAGCATTTGCCCCCAAAGGATGCTCGTTTGTTCTCCTTGAACAATTGAGTTTGTAGAAACAAAAGCTACTTTAATTTTTGTGTGTTGAATATATTTAGCTGCTTTGATATACCATCCTGTTACGTAGTCTAAAACTCCGCTTCCGTCTGCATTGTCAAATTCTTTTACAATTTGGTCACGCTGACTTTGTTTCATTATTTTAGAACCAATAAAAGGCGGATTTCCAATGATATACGAAAGTTCGTTTTTAGAAACTACATTTTCCCAATCGGTTTCTAATGCGTCTGCGTGAGCAATGTTTGCCGATTTTTTTAAAGGTAAACGGATAAAGTATTGTCCAAACTCACTACTCACCAACATATTCATTTGGTGGTCAATAAGCCACATTGCAACTTCTGCAATACGAGCAGGAAATTCTTCGTATTCAATTCCGCTAAATTGGTCAACGTTTATCCAAAGAATTTGACTAACGTCCAAAAATGTTTGTCCCGATTTGTTGAGTGCTTTCAACACTTCAAATTCTAACAATCGCAATTCTCGGTAAGTGATAACCAAGAAGTTTCCGCAACCGCAAGCAGGGTCCAAAAATTTAAGTGTGCTTAGTTTTTTATGAAATTCTCTGAGTTTGGGTGCTGAGGCTCTCGAAGCATCAAACTCTTTCCTAAGTTCGTCAAGGAAAAGCGGTTTAATTAGTTTTAAAATGTTGGTTTCGCTGGTGTAATGTGCTCCTAAGTTTCTGCGTTCTTTGGGGTTCATTACACTTTGAAACATGGAGCCGAAAATAGCAGGCGAAATTTTACTCCAATCAATGTAACAGCAGTCAAGCAAGGCTTGTCGCATTTTGCTGTCGAAACTTGCCGTTGGCAACATTTCTTCAAACAATTTTCCGTTTACATACGGAAAGGCGGCAAGTTGCTCATCGAGATTTTTAAATCTTTTGTCTTTTGGTGTGTTTAGCACCTGAAAAAGTTCTTGCAGTTTGGCTGCAAGGTCGCTTCCGTCAATAATGGTGCGTTGTTCAATGTATTCCTGGAATTGTTGTTTCTCAAAAATAGTTGTGTCTTCGGCAAACAAGCAAAAAAGCAAACGAACCAAGTAAACTTCTAAAGGGTGTCCTGAGTAGCCAATTTCTTCTAATCTGTCGTGAAGTTTACCCATTAACTCGGCTGCTTTGATGTTAGCAGGGTCTTGTTCTTTATAAACTTTCTTTTGATAACCAAGTAAGTAACCGAAATGCTGAACATTGTTTACAAGGTCGTTGAGTTTAAACTCAATTGTCTTTGTTTCTTCAAGGTCGTGTAAACGAAAATTTTCAAAGTCAGAAATGAGAATGTATTTCGGTAGTTCGTGTTCTTTCAGTCCGTGAGTATAATCAATAGCTTGTCCGTATGCTTTGTCAAGGTTTTTTCCCCGACTTTTCATTTCAATTAAAATCGTTCCTTTCCAAAGCAGGTCAATGTAGCCGTCTTTGTCGTCAAGTTTCTTAACCCGGTGTTCAAAGGTTGATACACGTTTGCTCGTAATGCCGAATACGTTAAAGAACTCCACTAAGAATGGTTTTGCGTCTGCTTCTTCGTTTGAGGTGTCAGCCCATTCTTTAGAAAATTTTAATGCTCTATCTTTTATTTCGTTCCAACTAAGTGTCATTCTTATACTGCAAACTTGCTAATTTAAGATTACTATTTTTTCCCCTATGTCTTTGCACACCAGTCAAAATAGTTTAGTTATTTCTGTTACTGTATTACAAGTGTTGGTGTCGCTGTCTTAATACACTTACAGGTAATTTACAACCAACTCATTTAAAAATATTGCTGACGTGATTAGAAACGAAATTAACCATTTCAATTAATTTAACAAACTATTAACAAGGTTTTTAGTTTTTAATCTGCCCGCCCCCGAGCGCGGTTGCAACGGGAAAGCCGGTAACAAAACCTTTCTAAAAAAATCATCGTTTTGGCCACTGAGGATAGTATAGCCCCTGATAGCCCCGGCTAATGCGGAACGCAACATACAAAGGGTAGATAATATTGAAGGCCCAGAGCAGGCAGAAAACGGATAAGGAGGTACGCACCGGCCATGTGCCATAGTGCATCAGTTTGGCATACGCGGCCAGGGAGAACGCGCCCCACTGGAGCACTGCGGCGGCAACCTGGAAGGTAACGGTGTTGCTGCCGTGCGCCCGGATGGCTGCCGATTTTTCGCGCCAGGAAAGCCAAAGTACCAGCGGGAGGGCAAAATTGGCCAGCGGGATAAGGGCGGACAGCATGACCGAAAGGTGGAGCAGCAGCAGGCGGTCGGTGCCCCCGGTGGGCTGCCCCTGCATGAGCCCTTCTACGCTGGTGCCCAGGGCGGTGCAGATAGCGTGCAGCGAATGCCCCCTGGGGCGCACTACATCTTTCTCAATGCGCTGCAGCGTACGGAGGCTGATATTGGCAGCCGCAGCGGCCTCCTCCTGTGTAAGACCTTTGTTTTTGCGCAGCGTAGCGACTTTACTACCTATAGTTTCCATATTGTAAGAGATTATTCCTGTGCAAAATTATACAAGCGGGGCGACAGCGCCTACGACACCCGGGCGACTTTTTTACGGCATTGGTGCTTTTTATGCAAAAAAAACAGGCAATGCTACTGCCGGGAATAACTCTCCCTGATGATGGTACCCCCGGAGAGTGCCCTCTCCCAGGTAAGGGTTTCGTTGGTAAGGGAAATAATGGTATAGTAGTCGGTGAAATATGAGGGGTCAAAATCTGTGGGGCCTACGGTTATGAGGTTACTATCCCTGGTCCACGGGCGTAACTGCGGCTCGCCGGAAATACAGGAGCCGTTTAACGGATTGCTGCTGTGGTAGGTGAAGATTACGGTTCCTCCGGTACGGAATTCTACAGTGCTTTCCCGGTTGCATTCTGAAAGGGTGGAAGGTTGCCCATTGTACGTTTCAGATTCGAGTTTCCATTTTCCAAAAATTGCCGGCCTGTTGCCGTCATCATCTGAACAGGCGGTAAAAATGAGCAGTAACAACAGTAGGCAGGCGCTACATTTCATCTTCAGGAGTTTAATTTGTTTTTTCAATGCGGTTTATTGCTGTAAATGTAGTTATTTTATAACAGCACTGTATGGCTCTATAACGGCAAAAAAATAAGTTTACTGGCATGCACCACGTTCAGGGCCNTCATCTGAACAGGCGGTAAAAATGAGCAGTAACAACAGTAGGCAGGCGCTACATTTCATCTTCAGGAGTTTAATTTGTTTTTTCAATGCGGTTTATTGCTGTAAATGTAGTTATTTTATAACAGCACTGTATGGCTCTATAACGGCAAAAAAATAAGTTTACTGGCATGCACCACGTTCAGGGCCAGCCCCGATAGAAGCGGCATCCTCCCCGCCGCCGCGCTTATGGCGGCGGGGAGATATAGCGGATAGCGGGAAGCAATGCCGCCAAGAGTGCGCTTAGCCGGCTGCTAAAAAAAAAACAGGAGCTGCCTTAATGATAGCAGCCCTGAACCCTGCCTTTAGCATGAAGTTTACTGCCGGTATTGCGGCAACATTACCCTCCCCTTCCCTGGCTTACCGCCACTGAGGCCACAAGCGGTAAAGTGGCAAAGCCGTTTACGTGGAAGAAATCCGCTGCAAAAAGGAGCCGGTGGGTATTAGAAAATTTTCACTACTTTTACACTTTACACTAAGATATATTACTATGCCCGATACTGCCATATTTTTATCTGCCGCTATTATTGCCCTTGCCATCGGCATATTTATGGGCAGGCTGATTTTTTCGGCGAAGAACGCCTCTGAAAATAAAGTGCTTGAAGAACGCAACAACAGCCTTTTAACAACTATTGAACAACTGAAGCAGCAGTCGCAAAATGAAAAGCTGGGGCTTGAGAAGCAGCTGTTGCAGGTACAGGGTGAGCGTGACAGCCTGCGCACGGCCAAAGACGCCCTGACGGTGCAGCTGACTAAAAAGGAAACTGATTTTGAAAACCTTTTTGAGCGGATGCGCGAGCAGCGGAAAGAAACCGAAGCGCTGCAGGAAAAATTTACAAAAGAATTTGAGAATCTTGCTAACAGGATCCTGGAAGAAAAATCAAACAAATTTACTGAGCAGAACCGGGAGAACCTGAAGAATATCCTTTCGCCGCTGCAGGAAAAAATCCACCTGTTTGAGAAGAAAGTAGAAGATACCCACAAAGAAAGCATTGATTACCATGCCGCGTTGCGCCAGCAGATTGTTGGCTTGCGTGAAATGAACGAGCAGATGAGCCGCGAAACGCTGAACCTTACCAAGGCACTGAAAGGGGACACGAAGATGCAGGGCAACTGGGGTGAACTGATACTGGAACGTGTCCTTGAAAAATCAGGGCTTGAAAAGGGGCGTGAGTATCATGTGCAGCAAAGCCACACTACGGAAGAAGGCAGCCGCATACAGCCCGACGTGGTGATAAACCTGCCTGACGGGAAGAAGATGATTGTGGACTCGAAGGTGTCGCTGGTGGCTTACGAACGTTTTGTTAATGAAGACGATGAAACGCAGAAAGCTTCTTACCTTAAGGAACACTGCGCTTCTATCCGCCGCCATGTAGACCAGCTCAGCGAAAAGAACTACCACGACCTGTACCAGATGGAAAGCCCGGACTTTGTATTGCTCTTTATCCCTATAGAGCCTGCCTTTGCCTGTGCGCTCACGGAAGATGCTACACTGTACAACAAGGCTTTTGAGCGGAATATTGTCATTGTTACGCCAAGTACGCTACTGGCCACGCTGCGCACCATTGACAGTATGTGGACAAACCAGAAGCAGCAGGAAAACGCCTATGAAATAGCACGCCAGGCCGGTGCCCTGTATGACAAGTTTACCGGGCTTATTGAAGACCTCATCATGGTAGGCAAGCGTATGGACGAAAGCAAAAAAGCGTATGAAGGCGCCATGGGCAAGCTCACTGACGGAAGGGGCAATATTGTAACAAGCATAGAGCGGCTGAAGAAAATGGGCGCCAAAGCCAAAAAATCATTACCGGAAAGTGTTATCAACAGGGCATTGCTAAAAGAAGAGGAAGGCCTGCATGATGATGCCAACCGCCTGCTAAACCTGTAGCCCCATGGATACTGTATATAAAAAAGCAGGCGCTTCGCGCGTAACCCTCTCAGAGCTGATGCTGCCTTCGCATACTAATTTCAGCGGCAAAATCCATGGCGGTTATATCCTGATGCTGATGGACCAGATCGCGTTTGCTTCGGCATCGAAATTTTCAGGCAGCTACTGTGTAACCGCTTCGGTTGATACGGTAGATTTCCTCAATCCCATAGAGGTTGGCGAACTGGTGACCCTGAAAGCGTCGGTAAACTATGTAGGGAACAGCTCCATGGTGGTGGGCATACGCGTCACATCTGAAAACATCCGTACAGGAAAGATAAAGCATTGCAATTCCTCCTATTTTACAATGGTGGCCAAGGATAAAGAAAATAAAAATGTAACTGTGCCAAGGCTTATTATCAGCAGTATGGAAGAAGTAAGGCGTTTTTATAATGCCGTAAAACGGAACCACCTGAAAAAAGAGAGGAACCAGCACGAGGAGACTTTTGACCATACTACGCCGGAAGCACTTAATGGGTTAAAAGCCTACGGGGTAAAGCTGGAATTGTAATTTTTTAAGCGCTTCAAAATTGCAGTTTTCACGCAAAATTATATATTTGTTACCTTTATGTGAAAATATCAGGATTTATACTATGAAACACCATTATTTTTTAAAGACTTTGTTTCTGCTGGGCGCTTTTGCTATACTTTCATCATGTGGGAGCGATGATGATGATTATGTGCCCGTGACACCGGTATCGCCGGTACAGCTGGACCTGGCCGCAGTGCCGTATAACAAGCTGTCTGAATATAAATTCTATGAAGGCGCGATGAAAAACCTTCAGCCAGCCTATAAAGTAATACCTTACGACCTTAACAGTTCCCTTTTTACGGACTATGCCAAGAAAAAACGCTTTGTATGGATGCCCGAAGGTGCCAAAGCGACTTATGACGCTGACGGGAAAGTGCTTAACTTTCCCACAGGGACAGTCCTGATAAAGAACTTTTACTATGATAATGTCCAGCCTTCCAATACTACCCGCATCATTGAAACCCGGCTGCTGATAAAAAAAGCGGATGGATGGATATTTGCCGATTATGTATGGAATAATGAACAGACCGAAGCTACGCTGGACAATGCCGGTGGGTTGGTTAATATTTCCTGGCTGGAGAACGGAACCCCAAAAACAGCGGAATACAAAATACCGAGTGTGCAGGAATGTTTTATATGCCACCAGAATAACAATATACGTGTGCCGATAGGCCCCAAGCCGCAAAACCTGAATAAGAATTTTACGTATGCTGACGGTACTAAAAACCAGCTGAGCAAATGGATAGAAACAGGCTACCTCACCAGTGTGCCTCAAAATATTACATCAACCGTTGACTGGACAGATACTTCAAAACCGCTGGCCGCACGGGCAAGGTCATACCTTGACATTAACTGCGCGCACTGCCATTCTGAGGGCGGGGATTGCAGCCAGATAAGCCTGAGGCTCAACTTTGGCGATACTGCCAATAATTCTAACCTTGGCGTGTGTGTAAGCGCGGTGCAGTCGCCTGAAAATTACCTTGTTTCGGGCAGGGCGCCTGAAAATTCAGCACTATTCGCCAGGATGATTACCAATGAGCCTTCTTTGCAGATGCCGCTGGTAGGCCGTAGCATGGTGCATGAAGAGGCTAAGCTACTGATTGAGGAGTGGATAAATTCTCTGGACAACTGCGAATAGCTGCCATTACAGGTACAGCAGGCTTAGGGTTATAATCCCCCTCCCGCCTATCCCGCAGTACGCTGCCGCTGTGTCTGTTATCTGCCGCATACTACAAAAAAGGATAATAACCAGCAGCTATTTTACAGCAACAGGCATATGGAAATGGCAAAAGATTTGCCATGTTACACGGCAATATTGGCCTTACCTTGTTACTGTACCGGATTACAGATGCTATTAAAAAACAATAGGAATGCCCGGGCTTAATCCCTGAGTTTAGGCAGCGTCCTTATATAAAGTTCTTCCACCTGCCTGCGTGCCCACTCGTGCCTTCGCAGGAACGTGAGGCTCGACTGTATGCCTGGGTTATTGTTAAAGCATCTTATTTTTGATAAGTTCACCCAGGGTATCAAAGCCATAGTAAGCCACCAGCCCTTCCACAATCTGCTTCAGGGTAATACCGTGTAAAGGATCTTTAGGATTAAAATCTTGCATGGGACAAATGTATAATTTTCGTACCTTTAGCGCTGATGGCTGAAAACAATAACATCAAAATTATGAAGAACTGGCGCTTACTGCTGGCGCTTATTGTAACGGCATCAACTGTCGGCCAGGAAAAAACAACTACAATTTACCTTATACGCCATGCGGAAAAAGCAGATGGCAGCGCAGACCCTGAACTATCGGATGCCGGTAAGGAAAGGACTAAAAAATGGGGTGCTTATTTTGAAAAAAAGAACATTACTTTATATTACACAAGCCTGTTTAAAAGAAGTAAATTAACCGCTACTTTTACAGCCGCCTATTTTTCGCAAATACCCCCGCCCGGCACTTCAAAAGAAATGAAGTTTATTGCATACGACCCGGCTAATTTTTCACTAAAACAGGCTGCAAAAGATAATGAAGGGCAGAATATCGTGGTCGTGGGCCACAGCAATACCATTCCGGCACAAATTAATGCGCTGCTGGGAAAAAATGTTTATCCCGATATAAAAGAAGACGAATACGGAAACCTCTATATAATTACTATAACCGGTGATAAGATTACCCACGAACTGGTAAAAATGTAATACGGATTATGTATTGCCGTATTAAAGTAATGTATGTACCTTTGCAATCCTTATGCAAAAAACGGTTAATATACTTAATAAAAGGGCAAAGTTTGACTACGAGATACTGGAGAAGTATACTGCGGGGATAGTACTGGCCGGTTCGGAAATAAAATCTATCCGGCTGGGCAAAGCTTCCATAGCCGAAAGTTTTTGCGAGTTCCATAACCATGAGCTTTTTGTAATCAACAGTACTATTGAAGAGTATGCCTACAGCCGCAGCTTTGGCCATTCGGCTAAAAGTGAACGCAAGCTGCTACTGAATAAAAAGGAATTACGCAGCCTTGAGAAAAGCATACAGAATAAAGGCCTCACTATCATCCCCCTGCGGCTTTTTACCAACGAAAAAGGTATTGCTAAGCTTGACATAGGCCTGTGCCGCGGTAAAAAGAACTACGACAAGCGGGAAAGCATGAAGGAGCGCGATACAAAGCGCGACTTAGACAGGATAAAAAAAGAGTTCAAATAAAAAATAGCCGGAAAAACCGGCGGTCAAGGCCAGAAGAAATTTTGGCTATTTTAAACCGGATTTTTCAAAAACCTTCCCGGGTTCGCTTCCGGCAACTATTATTAGGATTTCTGTAATCATTTCGAACTTCCACAGCAAGGCGCCTTTTGCTGTCTTATAAATGAGGTTATTTTCTTCCGGCTATGACCGGCCCACACCGGTGGTTTTTTTTATATTTGCCGCAACCAATCGAAAAACACATGAAAAAAACAGTACTAATGCTGCTTGCTGTTACAGTATCCGTTACCGCATTTGCCCAAAAAAAGGAGAAAGTAAAAGGTTCAAAGATTGTTACCGTTACACAAAAAGAAACAGCAGATTTTGAACACCTTGAAGTTGAAGACAACATTGAAGTTTTTTTAGTTAAAGGCGATAAGCAGGCTATTGAAATTGAGGCTGACGATAACCTCCATGAAGTCATAACCTCAGAAATGTACGGAAACACACTGCGGCTTGCCACATCAAAAGAAGTTACCGGCGCAAAAAAAATCAGCGTCAGGGTAATCTATACGGATCACTTGAAAAGTATTACCGGAAAGCACCAGACAATCATAAATGCGCTTGCAGAACTAAATTTACCTGATATCACAATCAAAAACCTTGATTATTCAAAATCATTTTTAAATGTAAATTCAGCTAATTTTAAACTTATCCTTAATGATAAAACAAAGGCCGAAGTGAATATCAAGGCCGAAAATACGGTATTTGAACTGAGCAAAAATGCCGACCTGAAAGCGCTGGTTGCCTCTCCCGTATTCAAGGCAGACCTTTACCAGAAATCTAATATGGTAATTGAAGGTGATGCCGCTGATGCTAAAATCCGCCTCGATAATAATGCTAAGCTCACTGCAAAAAAATTCACTGTCAAAAACCTTGAACTTACTGTTGAGAGTTACAGTACCTGTACTGTGCTTGCCACTGAAAACATTAGTATAGCCGCCAGTGGAAAAACTGAAATACAGCTTTTAGGAAAGCCGAAGGTAAGCATCCTGAATTTTGCCGACAGTGCCGTCATTTACAAAAAAGAACAATAAGAGGAAAAAAAACGCAGCTTAAAACTGCGTTTTTTTTTATGATTAATGGCCTGTGGCAGCGAGGTATCTTTCTGCATCAAGCGCTGCCATACAGCCGGAACCCGCAGCAGTAATAGCCTGCCTGTATTCTTTATCCTGCACGTCGCCGGCGGCAAAAACACCGGGAAGGTTGGTTTTAGCCGATTTGCCTTCCGTAATAAGGTAACCGGTTTCATCCATATCCAGCTGTCCTTTAAAAATAGATGTATTGGGGGTATGGCCTATGGCGATAAAAAGCCCTGTAATGGCAATTTCTGATTTTTCGCCTGTTTTGTTATTCACAATCCTCAGGCCTTCCACTACCTGGTCGCCCAGGACCTCATCAACCTCAGTATTATACAGTACCGTTAAATTGGGTGTATTTTCCACGCGGTGCTGCATCGCTTTGGATGCCCTCATAAAATCTTTGCGTACCAGCATCGTAACACTTTTACAGATGTTGGCCAGGTATGTTGCCTCTTCGGCAGCGGTGTCGCCTGCCCCTACTATAGCCACATCCTGGTTACGGTAAAAGAACCCGTCACATACGGCACAAGCCGATACGCCGCCGCCGCGCAGGCGCTGCTCACTTGGGAGCCCAAGGTATTTTGCGGTAGCGCCCGTAGATATTATAACTGTCTGGGCATGTACTTCTTTATTGCCGTCAATAATAACTTTGTGCCAGCCGCCGTGCTCTTTGCTAAACTCAACCGATGTCGCCATGCCTATCCTCACCTGCGTACCGAAGCGCTCGGCCTGCTGTTGTAGCTGAATCATCATGGTAGGGCCGTCAATCCCTTCGGGATATCCGGGAAAATTATCTACTTCGGTAGTGGTGGTAAGCTGGCCGCCAGGTTCGAGGCCTGTATATAATACCGGTTTAAGGTCTGCCCTTGAAGCGTATATGGCTGCCGTATAGCCCGCAGGCCCGGAACCGATGATAAGGCATTTTATTTTTTCAATTGTATCAGACATAGTAGAAACTGTAATTTTTAAGTGACGCAAATGTAAGTTTTATTGAAAAACTGGCGAAGGGTTGTTGATTAGTTTTGATTATTTAGTTATAAGCAAAAGAAAAAGCCGGGAAAATACCCCAGCTTCATAATTTTTTTTGCTGTTACTATTTGCTCATCACAACCACGATTTTATTGAAATCAGCCGCGGCATTGATAACTGCCCGGTAAGCCTCAAAATTCTCAAGCGGGTAATGCAGTATATTGTAATATTCGGTATTTTCCACCAGTATTACATTGCCTTTCTTCTCGTACTTACTGATAAAGGCAGCTTCCGTTTTACCGTTTACATCGGCGGTATTATTCATAGTAAACTTTTCAAGATTTTTGATAGTTGCGCCTTCGGGAAGAATGATTTTTATTTTTCGTGTGTAGAGGTGCGGATAGTTTATCTCTACCGGAAGCACACGCTTGTTTTCCTGGTAAAGTTCCATTTGCCTGCCAATGGTCTGCCCTACCGAGAAAAGGTAGTTATCCCCTGCTTTGCGTACAAGGCCTTTACCTTCAAAGATTACATTAAGTACAAAAGGCTTTTTACCGATGAATTCCACCCCTTCATTCTCTGTTTTAAGTTCTTTAAATTCTGTCTCTACAGTGTAGTTTTCAGCGACATTTTTCAGGAAATCCTTATACTGTGCCGGCTGTGCAAAATCTTTAACAGGCTGGAAGTTCATTGCGGAATATCCTCCAAATTGCAGCCTGTCGGTTATTACCGGATTTTCTATATCTTTTGTAAAATCGATTGTAATATCCATAACGTCATGCGTAATATCAGCACCGGGGATATCAATCATCTTCACTTCACCTATGCCTGTCCTGGTGCCTGCAAAGTTTTTTTCTTTAATGAACAGCCCATTTGTCCCGGCAAGTTCATTCGGGAAAAGCGGTATCCTGTATTCTGCTTCAGTTGGGGTCATAAACATATTGATGGCCGGGAAATAGAACAATAATTCGCGCAGGTTTTCATAACTTTCAAAATCGCGGTCAAACGCTACTTTATACCTGTCTGATGTCAAGACCATGTTGTAGTCCACCTTCATTGTGCGGAATACAGCGATATATAGTTTTAAAATATCGGTCTGGTTAGCCTGTTTTGCCTTTATAATATCCTGAAGGGTTTCCTTACTGTCTGTATATTTACTATACATAATGGTTTTCTTGATCTTGTTTTCTATATTCCACACCTGTTCCCTCAGGTTTGCCGACTTAGGAATGTCTTTACAAAAATCATCTATGGCCTTTTGGTCTTTTTTGTTGTACTCCGGATGAAACCTATCATAAAAATTGGTTGAAAATTCTTTAAAATTGTATAGGTTCCTTGCATTATTTGCATAGTTTTCGTCAAGCTTGTAGCGTAGCCGCTTTACCTGGCTGTTCCAGTTAGAATATTTTTCATCATCATTAAGGGCCGGCACATCATTTTCTGTAAGTGTAAGGGTAGCTTTACCTTCAGTCGGCGTTTTTTCTTCCTTTACCGGCTCAGAAAGCCCGTTATAACTTTTGGTTTTAAACTTCAGGTGATCCGGATAAATAAGCTGGAAAGTATTCTTTACAATAGGATACTCACTCTGCATATCAACTGTCTGGCCTTTAAGTTCAGGCGATTCCTCACGTATGAAGATGGTTTCAATAACGGCGCCCTTTTCAAGGCCATTAACTGCAAAATATTTAAATTTCAGGCCTCTCTCCTCATCAACTTCCTCTTTGATATCGCTTTTTTTAAGTTCAATAATTTTGCCGTCCCTCAGAATAACGCGCGCTTTCGTGGTAAGTAAATTTTCAGTGGATCCGTATGAAATATAAATCCTGTTATTACGCTCAACGGCTTCATCACTGTTTATATATTTTTTGTCATGAAACAAATAATATTGGGTAGCATTTCCGCCTTTTGCAACAAGTTCAATTTTTTTACGCCGCTCAAGAATTACTTCTTTTTCATCTTTATACTTTGCGGGTATTTCTGCTTTTACATTCTTTTCATCCCAATTGTAGTCTTTAAACGAAAAGTCCTGAGCGTGGGTATTGGCGCTGGACATTAATACCAGCAGCAGTATTACTATCTTAATTTTTAGGCTTTCCTTCATTTTCTTTTAGTATTAATGTTTGGGTATATAGGTTTTTTAATTTTTTTATTGTTTCATTCCAAAGTGCAAAATCAGATTGCTGCAATAGTATTTTTTTTAATTTAAGGTTCAGATCAAGCGATACAATACCGGATTTTTTAGTGTAAAACGCATCAACTTTCATAACATCATTGTCAAGGCTAAAATTGTCCGGCAGGTATTTTAGAGCGTAGTTTGCAGGCAGTGCAAGCTCATAACGGCAACTGTGTGAAGCAAGAAAATCAATTTCAAAGGCCGAAACCCTGTCGGCTTCAAGCGTAAGTTTTTCATATATCTGATCAAGAAAAAGGCTTATATACAGTTCATTTCCATCGCGCACTGCATAATCACTCAACTCAAAGTTAAAATCGATTACATAGGGCCTGTCCCGGTCAGCAATATTTTTTTCAGTATAGTCTTTCAGGCTAAATTTATTATTGCCTTTTAATACAATGCTTTTAATCCTTTCAAACCTGCTTTTGCCGGTAGCATCGCCCATTTGTGAGAGCAGGTTGCTGCGGGCAAATCCGGAATAACTTACAGAGCCCCAGCCTACAAGTTTTTCACCCTGCAGCTGTAATTCTACAACTTCAGCCGCTTTATTATTTTCAGCATCTACAACAGGTACTTTAATAATCTTATAAGTATCGCCATTGCTCATAAGCGCTTCTTTACCCTGGATAAAGGACGAAGGCAGCCCGTAGCGGGTTTCACGGTCGGTAGCATCAAGAAAAACATAGGTGCCGTTATCGTTATAAACACTTATCATATGATTATCTACCGCCGGGGTGGACAGCTGATCATAAGAGTAGGGAATTTCACGCGTGCCAATCCATGCCAGTGTGACACCCTGAACACCCGCATAGGCCGACATGGCGCTGATGATGCTCGACATATCTTTGCAGTCACCGAATTTGCGTTTATAAACAAGCGCTGCTTCCCGTGGTATAAAGCCCTCGTAGCCATTTTCAAATGCTATGTATTTTATATTATCTTTCACCCAGTACAATATTTTTTTTACTTTGCCGCTGTCTGATGATATCCCCTGTGTCAGCTCGAGTGTGAGTGCTTTCAGCCCGGCATCATCTGTTTTATTAAGGTCTTTTATAAAAGATTTTTTAGTACACGACAAAAAACATAATTGATTAAAAATCAATA